>JAAZJT010000092.1 GCA_012800215.1 Bacillota bacterium
AGACTTTTGTTTTCAATAAATAATCAAATATAAAAAGCAAACCAACTAAATTATCCGGCTAACGTCAAATGAAGTAAAATAAGTCCTGTGATAAATAATAAAACAAACATTATCCAACTGATTCCTTTTGCTAGATAAGAGTTCAATATTTTGGCATAAACCTTATGGCGCTTTTTAGGCTCTGTTTCCCCCGGCTTTTTAGGCTTTGATTTTTCCTTCTCTTTGGGCTTTATTTTTCCTTGCAGATATTCTACTTCTACTGTATTGCGTCGGAACTCCTCTGGAAGCTTGTCTATCAAGTTATAATAGCCTTTGCCGACAGCGGTAAGACGTATAGCGTATGCTTGCGAGATAATAATAAACAAAAAAGACATAATAATGCCGATCAATGGAAACAAAAACTGAGGCAGTTTATCAGGTATATTGATTTGTAAATACTTTGCAGCAAATGGTAAAAGCATAACAATTAATGTTGCCCAAAAAAAGGTAAATGTCTGCTTCCATAGTATAGAATCTCTGTGCTTCCACTCATCCAAATAGATACTCATTAGGGTCAACAATTCTTGAGTATCTTTTGGTGCCCATTCTTGTCCGTTTTTCTGTTCTTCTTGTTTATTACTATTATTAACTGTTTGTTTTGTCATTGACTATACTGCCTTTCTACAAGATTTAACCTATTCTCTAATATCATATTTTCATAAAAACTCCCGGGTGTCAAGAAAGCAATCCGAGAATATGGTAAGGGTAGAACTGCAAATACCGCATTGTATTTGTTCCCAAGTACCAATGGCAAATCGTGTAAGGGAAGATATACGCTAACATCGGTAAGATATTTAGACAATTAGATGAAAGGAATTGAGATACACGAAGCAGAAATTTGTCCCGACCATATGCCTGTGAACATTTCACCAAGCTTGAGTGTGTCGCAATTCATGGGATACCTAAAAAGCAAAAACTTCCCAATAACCTTCGATCTCCATGCAAACTTAAAGTACAAGTATAGGAATAGACATTTCTAGTGTTGCGGATACTATGTGGATATAGAGGGACGGAACCAGGAAAGGATAGCAAGATATATCCGGGAATAATTGCAAAGTGACATAACATCAGAACAATTATCCTTTAAGAAAATACATTGAATAATTTACGGGTATCAAGAACCAGAAGGAATAGAAAAGGCCGCTTTAGCAGCGGCCGCAGGGATCGTCTAACAGTTACTGCACCTGCTCTAATATCGCAAACGCGGGCTGCGCCAGCGCGGGGTCAAGCGTTACGCCGTCCTCATGGTCTACGCGCAGCTGGATTTCCAGCGTCTGCGGCAGCTGGCCGGTGCCTTCAAAGGAGATGGTCATGCTGCTGGTGCCGCCGTTTTCGCCGTTCATGGTGCGCAGTTCGGCCTGATTGCCATCGCGCAGGTATACGCCGTACCAGGCGTCCTCCGGCAGCACGGGGAAGGTGCCGTTGTCCATTACCAGCATGGCCTGCGCGTGAGCGGCGGAGGCGGTGGCCGTCACTTTGACCGGGTGCCCTGCAAACTGCATTGTGCCCGCAAAGCGCTGTACTTCGGCGTCCGCGCGCCAGATGGTGGCGGTCATGGGGGCAAGTTTCTGGTAATCATGGCGCACATAG
>JAAZJT010000093.1 GCA_012800215.1 Bacillota bacterium
CAACTCTTCGGCAACTTTGCTAAAATAGCGGTACTCCAGCAGACGCTGCAGCAAATCATCCTGGGATTCAATATTTAGTAAGTCATCATCATTTACTTCAGCTGCGCCTATACTTTCCGGCACCAGTTTTTTAGATTTAATTTTTAATAAAGTAGCAGCCATTACTATGAATTCTGAAGCAACATCCAAGTTTAACTCCTGCATCACCTGTAAAGTTTCCAGATATTGAGCTGTAATATCTGCAATGGAAATTTCATAAATATCTACTTCAGCCTTCTCTATGAGGTGAAAAAGCAAAGCAAAGGGGCCTTCAAACGTTGGCAGACTGATCTGATATTCCACCGGCGACTTCCTTCCCTTCCTAACTGCTTAACATTTAAAGCAATTCTAAAGCTGCCCCAAATTCATCAGCTCACGAATTTCAGCCATATTCTCAGCGGCTAAAGCTGAAGCACGCTTAGCCCCATCTGCCAGTATTTCACGAATATAATTCTTTTCTTTCTGCAAAGCTTGTCTTCTTTCGTATATAGGTTCAAGATATGACACAAGGCGCTCTGCTAATTGCTTTTTACATTCCACACAGCCTATTTCTCCCCGGCGGCAAACCTGCTCAACACTGGCCACCTCTTCAGCATTAAAAACACCGTGAAAGGTAAATGCCGTACAAACACTGGGGTTACCGGGGTCATTTTTGCGTACACGGCCAGGATCGGTAATCATCTGCCTAACTTTCTTCCGCACTTCATCCGGGCGATCTGACATGCTGATGGTATTACCGTATGATTTACTCATTTTTCGCCCATCTATCCCAGGCAGAACCTTAACTTTATTTAAAATTGTTTCTGGCTCTGGGAAATATGGCTTTTGATAAAGGTGATTAAATCGACGGGCAATTTCCCGTGTAATTTCTATGTGAGGGATTTGGTCTTCGCCAACAGGTACAGCTTCTGCCCGATAGAGCAAGATATCAGCTGCCATTAGTAGTGGATAACCAAGAAAGCCGTATGTTGACAAATTCTTATCCTTTAACTGCTGCAATTGATCTTTATAAGTAGGTACACGTTCTAACCAAGAAAGAGGAGTAAACATAGAGAGCAGCAAATGCAATTCTGCATGCTCTTTGACATCAGATTGACGGAAAATAATGCTTTCTTCCGGATCTAAGCCGGCTGCCAGCCAGTCTATTACCATTTCATATGTGTTTTCTTTAAGCAGCGCCGGATCTTCATAAGCAGTGGTAAGTGCATGCCAATCAACAACACAGAAAAGGCAGCGATACTTGTCCTGCAATTTAATCCAGTTATCCAAAGCGCCTAATAAGTTACCGAGCTGCAGTCGCCCAGTAGGTCGCATCCCACTAAATATAGTTTTTTTCTCCATTTTTATACTCCTTTCAAATGCCGCCGCCCGTCAGCAGTACGACAATGGATGTAATAATATTAGCTGCTATCCCTGCTAATGGATATAGTATTCTCGACAGAGTGCGGGTAAAAACCAGCAACATTAAGATCAGTGTGCCATATTGTTCTAATTGTGTAAATTGATAAGCCGTACTGGGCGGTAAAAAATATAGCAAAACCTTAGAACCATCTAAAGGTGGGATAGGCAGTAAGTTGAACACACCAAAAAAAATATTATAGATGAAGAGCAGTTGCATAAATGGTAAAAGATAGGCAGATCGTAAAGGCGGCAATATCATTAAAAGTAAAGCTGTTAAAAAAGCCAAAATAAAATTGGTCAAAGGTCCGGCCAAACTAACCAGCAGCAGACCACGGCGGCGATCACCACGAAAATAGAGTGGATTAATGGGCACAGGTTTGGCCCAGCCAAAACCTATCAGCCAAAGCGCCAATATTCCCAAAGGATCAATATGTTTTAGGGGATTTAATGTTAAACGGCCTTGCTGTTTTGCTGTTGGATCACCTAATCTATAAGCAACAAAACAATGTGCCAATTCATGTAGGGTTAATGCCAAAAGAAGTGCCGGAACCCGGTAAAAAAGATCACTGGAAACAAAACGTGAAATCAAGTTGCTTAACGGCAAACTAATTCTCCTTTCCCAAAGCTGCGCATTGTAAGCGTTCCCTGGCAAAAGCAAGTTCTTCCTCGCGGCTATGCACAACTCCATCTAACCTTGCTGCACGGACAGCAGCCAATACTTTCTGAAATACGGGACCTGGTGAAAATCCCATTTCCTCTAAGTCATACCCGTTAATTTCCGTCTTTACATGTCTTATTTTTTCCCAATATTGCTTTACATAGCTGATTGTCTGCTCATTATTATCTGTTACCAGCAATAAGAGCAGAGCCTCCACCGGTTGACCACGAAAACAGCTCTCCAATTCACTGGCTGCTAACTTTGCGTTACTTCTTACAGTTTTTTGCATCGAAGGAAGTGCAGCTAAAGCAGCCAGTACAAGCCGCATTTTCTCACGTGGTAAACGTAAGCGGCGGCAGAGATGTCGTGCCTCTTGAAAGGGCAAATCCATAAGCAAAGCCGATAAATATAATGCCTCCACTGACGGCTCGGCATCATGCCAATTTTCCTTTGCCCAGACCAAAACGTCCCGTACAGCATAAAGCCGAAGAGCAAGCTCTTCATTATAGTTTACAGCAGGGAAAAGAAAAGCGTCAATGCCTAAAGAGAATATCCGTAGTAAAAGCTCAGGGATTTTTTCTTCCTGAAAAAGCAACTTGAATTCACTATACAAACGCTCTTTACTTACTTTTTCCAAAACCCGCATTTGTACTGCATTTTCAAGTAAAGCTTGCGTGTTTTCCTCTAACCGGAAATTAAAACGCTGTTCAAAGCGGATAGCTCTTAAAATTCTTAATGGATCCTCCACAAAGCTCAAATTATATAATACACGAAGCTGCTGTTTTTGCAAATCAGCCACGCCTTGAAAGAAATCAATCAACTGCCCATAATGAGGCGCATTAAGGCTTACAGCCAATGTATTAATTGTAAAATCCCTGCGGAAAAGATCTTGCTTTAGATTACTTTGCTCAACATGCGGTAATGCAGCAGGACTGGCGTAAAATTCCTGGCGAGCCGTAACAAAATCTATTTGCATACCATCTAAAAGTGTCAGAGTAGCTGTACCAAACTGTTCATGGGTAATAAGCTTCCCACCTAATAAATGCTTTATTTTTTCTGCAAAAGGTATGGCTGTTGGTTCCACCACGAGGTCAATGTCATGCGTAGGTATACCTAACAATAAATCACGAATAAAACCTCCTACAGCATGCACCCTAACCTGTTCGCGGTCTGCGGCCTGCCCGATAAGGTATAGTAAGCTTTGCTGTCTCTTTGGCAGGCGTTCATTTAAAAGCTGGGTAATATCATCACCAGGAGCAGGTAAAGTACTATCTTCTTTTTTTTGTCCCCTGCCTTCCAGATTACGCAAAACATCAGTACGCGTGATTATACCCAGCACTTTCTTACCGTTAACTACAGGCAACCGCCCTATATCTTTCGCTACCATTATATGCTGGACTTCATGCAAAGGAGTTTCCGGAGAGACAGTAATTGGTTTACAATTCATATATCCTTTAACAGGAGCATGTCCCAGCTTATGGTGAAGAGCCTTCTCTAAATCACGGCGGGAGATAATCCCTACTAAACGCTCTCCGTCTTGTACCGGGAAACCACTATGCCCATAGCGCAGCATTAATTCCTGCGCTTCAGCAATAGTAGTATCAGGGGTAATACTGCGTACAGGTGCAGACATAACATCAGCAGCCAACAAGGTATCCAACACAGCCCTTTGTTCTTTAGTCAATGGTCGGCTGAGAAACTCATTTATAACTCGCAAATTAACACCAATTTGCCATAAACGATGCAGCACCTCCACATCACGCAGCGTAGTTTGTTCAAACATTAAACCGCCCGTACCTTCATAAATACCCAGGGCAAATAATGTGGCTTCAAATTGATTTATCTTTATGTCTTTAGCAAAAATTTTTTCCAGCAAGAGAGTAGTAGTAGCACCAGTTTGCTCTGCCACGGAATGTGATGAAACTATGTCTGTTTCTGCTGCAGGATGATGATCGTAAAAATAAATTTCCTCAATTTGATCTAAGTAATCCGCAAAAATACCTATGCGCTTAGGTTGGCGGGTATCTGTTATAATTAATTCTTTAATTGCAGACAAATCAATTTCTTTAATACTTTTTATCGGTAAATTCTCTTTATAAAGTGAAATATATGCCTTTACATTATTATTAACACTATTAGGATAGACAGCCTCGGCCTGTGGATAAAGTTTAGTCGCCGCCACCATGGAAGCTATTGCATCAAAATCAGCATTAAGGTGCGTAGTAATGACCTGCAAAGCTGTCCCTCCTTTTAAACTTTCCCTTATTATACCACAGATCCCAGGTTCACGGTAATTCAATTGTTAATTTGTCGACAGAATATTGTATACAAAATGTGCCAGGGGACGGTTCCCTGGCACGAAAAAAAATGTGTGACAAAGAACCGTCCCCTGGCACGCACGTCCCCTGGCACGAGTATTTAGTTTAATTAGTCAAAGCCACCCCTGCCAAAAGGTCAATAAAAGCTTCAAGGCGGGTTCTAAAACCGGCTTCGCCAGACTGTTCATCTAAAGAAATAGAAAGTACCGGAATTCCATATTCACGACTAACAGTGGGCAAGATACTTTTGGCTACAATTTCTGGTGTACAGGTAAAAGGCAAGATATGAATAACACCATCATAACCGCGGCGTGCATATCGCACTGTGTCTCCCACTGATTCCCGGCCGTGACCGCCGACAAAATGGTTTAAGTATGATGCAGCAGCCATTTTAGTTTTTACGCCGCTCGGCAAATGCAGTGTGTTTAAAATTAAGTGTTCTTTAATCCAGTCTGAGAGATAAGCTGAACGCTCTACTTCCACACCCATTTCACCTAATGTTTTTTCCAGCTGTAAGTTGGCGTAAGGCTCTAATAACATATAAATTTCTCCCACCAGGCCAATGCGTAAAACTTTTTTTCGCTGGTCCCTAGACACAGCATTTAAAAGACGCATACCTTTCTTTAGCTGCACAGTCACAGCCTGTGGTGTATGAGCTTCAGATATAAGTGCTAAACTTTGCTGATAGGCGGCTGTGGTTTCTCCACATTCCAATTCACGAGCGCGTATTTGCAGTGAACGGGCATGAAGTTTATCTAAAGCTTTAACTTTCCGCCAAACTGTATGAATAGCCTGTAAAACTTTCAAGCTGCTGCAGTTACTGCATAGTGTTTTTATCTCATTAAATAGTTTTCTCGATTGCCCCTGCGGTGGTTCTAAAATAATCATTTTGAAATCATAACCTAAGTCGCGCAAGATTTCCTTTTGTACCTGAGCATAATAACCCAGGCGACAGGGACCGGTTCCTCCGATCATCACCAAGGTATCGGCACCTGCCTCCAGAGCTTCAATGAAATTGCCTAAACTAATTTTTAAAGGAAAGCATGCAAACTCAGGGGCATTTAAAACACCCAAATTAACGGCTTTTTTCGTAATGGGCGGTGGCACAATTACTTCCAATCCTAAATCAGTAAATAAACCCGTTAAGGCAATAGAAAGAGAACCTAAATGCGGAAAGGTAACCTTCATATAGCTTTCCTCCAGCGCAACATATCAATAAAAGCTTCCAGCCGGGTAACCAAGCCGGCTTCCCCGGTATGTTCGTCCAGTGTGACTAGCAGCACCGGAATTGTTCGCCGACGTTTATAATAGCGTTCTATCAGTTCGCACGTCAGCGAGTCGGGGCCGCAGCCAAAAGCTGCCACTAATACCACGCCCATAATCCCCTGCTGCTGCAGAAAATGGAGGCCTGCACCCATGAGTAGATGTCCAAATGTCCAAAATATATCCTTTTCAAGCATATCTGCACCGTCACTAATTTCTCCCGTTGACAGCATTTCGGCCGTAATAACTTCTACTCCCGCTGCCCGCAGTTTTTCTATAATACCAAGACTAATAAATGGGTCATAGATATTATAGGAATGCCCCAGGACAGCCACCTTTAGAGCTCCCTGTATTTTCTCAGGCTCTCTCCCGGACAAAACATCAAATGGAGTTAGTCCCTCTTGCAATTTTTTTTCATAGTACCTCTGAGCTTTTTCCGCTGCCTGTAATGCCTGTCTTGCCTTCCAAGGACGGCGGTCAAAACGGGCCGCAAGTTTATACAAGCCGGAAATGGTTTCTTTATATTGCTGATGTATATTTATTTCCACACTTAAAAGCTCCGGTAAGTCCGGCACACTGAATTGTGCCATTTCCGGCAGCCCTAAAAATTTTGGACATAAGTATTTTTTTTCTTCCACAGAAACAACACGTGGTGCAAAAATAAAGTCCACACCCTTGTCACGCAGGTTAGCCAGATGCCCTAAATACAGCTTTACAGGCAAACAGGCCTCATCTACCGCTGCATGTACACCGGTATCCAAAATAAATTTAGTTGTTTCATCTGATAAAACAACTTCCGCACCCAAAATACGAAAAAATGCCTCCCAGGCAGGATAATAATGGTAATATAGTAAAGCACGCGGGATGCCTACGGTTATCTTCATGCGAAACCTCCCTAAATATTTATTTGCGTTTGTCTTTCATGTTTTCAGTTTTTCCCGGCACACGATCCGGGTCCTTTGCCTGCAGCACTGCCGGACGTGTCCTTTCAATGGGTACCGGCTGCCGTAAAATAATACTTGCTATGCCGCGAAAATTCGGTGGAATAAATGGCCATAAATACGGCACACCAAATGATTTATTTGTAGCCAGCCTGAGCTGTACAATTGCCAGGCCGGCAAGAAAACCAGGCAGTTTAAAAAAACCTGTTAATAACAGCATGAACAAATGAACCAAGCGATTAGCCTGACTTAGTTCAAAGCTGGGAGTGGCAAACATACCCACAGCAACCAGCCCGCCATATAATAATACTTCCGCTGTAAAAAGCCCCACATCAATGGCTATTTGGCCGATTAAGAGAGCAGCAATTAAGCTTAAAGCCGTAGCCAACGGCGTTGGAGTATGAATACCTGCTATACGGATTAAATCAATGCCAAAATGAACAAATATAAATTGCAGTAATAAAGGAATAGCACCTGCTTCCTTCGGTCCAATAAATTGCAATGATTCTGGCAGCAGCTGTGGCTGCAATGAAAATAATAAATAAAGAGGTGCTAAGTAAATAGACATTAATACTGCTAAAAAGCGGATCCAGCGCAAATAAATGCCGGTAAAAACATTTTGCCGGTATTCTTCAGGATGCTGTAAATGGTGAAAATAAGTAACAGGTAATATCATTACTGACGGGGATGTGTCTACAAAAAGCAAGACATGCCCTTCAAATAGATGCTGAGCAGCTACGTCCGGTCTTTCTGTATAACGTACCAAGGGAAAAATGCTCCAACGTGCTTCTGAAATAAACTCTTCCAGTGATTTTTCCGCCATGGGTAAGCCATCTATTTCAATGCTGTTCAGCCTTTTTTTGATTCTCTCCACTAACTGGGCGTTAGTAATGTCCTTTATGTACATCAGAGCTACGTCTGTTTTGGAACGTCTTCCCAATCGGAAACCTTCCACCCACAGACCAGGATCACGCACCCGACGGCGCGTCAGAGCCACATTGAACATCATTGTTTCCACGAAGCCATCCCGTGCTCCACGCGTTAAACGCTCCGTATCCGGTTCTTCCGGGTTACGGGCCGGATAAGTGCGGGTATCAATAAGGATTGCTTCTTTTTCACCATCCAGCAAAAGCAGCATTTGTCCAGAAAGCATTTCATCAATCAGCTTAGTCAAACTGCTGCTGCTTTCCATTTCCATATAAGGAATTTTCTGCGTCATTAACTTTTGCATCGGATTCGGACATAAATCCTGGCGGTCTAACTTAGCTAAAGTCTGCAGAAGTAATGCCACAACTTCACCATTTGTCAGGCCGTCAATATAGACAAGCATGCCCTTTTTCCCGCCCAAATCTAATTCTTTCAACAGTACATCAATGCTAGTGCCTATTCCTAGCTTTTCTATTAAAAAATCTATATTTTCCTGAAGGTGTGGGCTTACATGCTCCGGAGGGCCAACATGTTTACGCGGCATCTATACCATCCTCCCGCTAAAAACCCTCCAATAAAGGAGGGTTTGAGGAATCATTATTGCAATTATTGCAATTAGTAACTTAATAATTTTATCTCCTTACCCCAAAAGCTAGTTTGACATTTGCTTTGTATTCAACTATTTCACCGTCTTTAATTTGGGCTGTCCAGTTAGAAACTTCTACGCCGGTAATATTATCAATAGTTTTAGCAGCATCAGCAACTGCATTTTTGACGGCATTTTCCCAGCTAACTTCAGACTGACCAACCAACTCCACTATTTTAGCAACTGTCATAACATCACCTCCTAGTTTTCACTAGTTTTCCCCATCTATAAAAAAAATAAACAAACGGCCGGAGCCGTTTGCTAACTCAATTGTTTTTTTAATTCATCTAAAATTTTACGTTCTAGGCGCGACACATGCATTTGTGATAAACCTAATAGATCAGCAACTTCCTGTTGAGTCTTATAGCGAAAAAAACGATAAAGCATAATCTGGCGTTCTCGCTCTGGCAGGCTTGCCATTGCCTGCGCCAAAGCAACACGTTCTATGACTTTATCTGTTTCAGGGGGAACAACGGCCTGTGCCTCTGCCGCAGCTTCCTCATCTAAAGATACGGGAATGCGACCGGCATCCAGTGCGACCAAAAGTTCTTCACGTTCCAAACCGCAAGCCTGCGCTAATTCATTAATACTGGGCTGGCGTCCCAAGCGTTGTTCCAAATCATTACGTACCTTTTTTACCCGTCCAGCCAGCTGTTTTACGGCGCGGCTGTATTTAATGCTCCCCTGACCACGCAGATACATTTTTATTTCCCCAGCAATAACAGGGATAGCATACGTGGTAAAAGCAGTCCCCCGGCCGGGATCGAAGTTTTTTAAAGCTTTGAGTAAACCAATGCAGCCTACCTGAAACAGGTCATCCCCTTCCGCAAACTCTCCGCGGTAACGTTTTACTAAGCTGTGAACCAATGGCAGATGCCTGGTAAAAGAATCATCCATAGGCGTATTACGCCTCCGTGTCATCCGCCCGGCCAAAAGTTTTTACCATTGTTACTGTAGTCCCTTTACCAGGTTCGGAAATAACATCGCAGGAATCCATAAAATTCTCCATAATTGTAAAGCCCATGCCTGAACGATCCAACTCAGGTTTTGAAGTATATAGAGGCTTCCTTGCCTGCTCCAAATCTTCAATGCCAACGCCATAATCAACAATGGTAACTTCCAGGCGAGCACCCGTAAGTGTTGCACTTATTACAATTGTACCTGTTTTATTTTCATAACCATGAATAACAGCATTAGTTACAGCTTCTGAAACTGCCGTTTTAACATCAGAGATTTCATCAATGGTTGGATCAGCTTGCGCGGCAAAAGCAGCCACTACCACACGGGCAAACGCTTCATTTTGTGATTTACTGGGAATTTCCAATTTCATATAATTATTCATCTGCACTCCCCCTATGCGCCTGTCAGTGCATCACGCTCAGAATTGTAAACAGTAATTTTAGTCAATAAACCGGACATTTCAAAAATTCGCATTAATCTGGGACTAAGATTGCATGCTAAAACTTTGCCGTTTTTAAGTGAAACGATTTTATAGCGGCCAAGGATCATTCCTATTCCAGAACTATCCATAAAATTAACACCCTGAAAATCGAAGAGAATATCATTTATATCGCTGCGGTTTAGTTTAGCATCAATATTACTACGTAAAAAACCGGCAGCATGATGGTCCAACTCTCCAAACATTTTTACTATTAGGGTGCTGCCTGTTTTTTTAAATTTTACTTCCACAGCCTTCTCTCCTTTGTCGATAAATTCCTTCTAACTATTCTACCAGGCAGCTGGTAACTCCTGCTTTTCCATGAAAAAATATACATATCACATATAGCAAAATTGTAATTTTGCACAACAAAAATGGCAGGTAAAATTACACCTGCCACAAATTAAACTTACCTAAGTCTAAATTTCAGCCATTGTTTTAGGTAGCGTTGCAGAAATGTGGTCAGCTTAGCACGCGGCACATCATTAGCAGGAACCAACGGCAAACTACCCAATTCTTCCCCGTCTGGCGACTTTATAATTAACTTACCTACTTCATCAACTGCCGATAGTGGTGCAGCTAAATGCTCCGGTAACTCTAATTCTTTTTCGACCTCTTTTTCTGCTCCTTTTTGTAGCAACAGCGCAAAATCTTCTTTTGCCACTATTTCAACCTCAGTCTCTACCCCCTTGTCAACGGCAACTTTTCCTAAAGTTTCACCGCCTTTTACAATGGGTATACTTTGATAATTGGCGAATCCCCAGTTTAATAGTTCACGTGCCTCATCAAAGAGGGAAGGAAGTCCTGGCGCCTTCATAATGACTGCTAATAGGCGCGTATCACCTCTTTTGGCTGTGGCTGAGATACAATTGCCGGCTTCGTTGGTAAAACCGGTTTTTAGTCCATCACAGCCATCATAGTAGCGAACCAATCTATTGGAGTTACTTAAATAGACTCCCTCTTCTTTTTTGATTTTACCTTTGAGAAATTCCTGATCCATCCAAATAGATAACCATTCATGAACTTTAGGATATTTTAGCAATTCCAGCGACATCAGTGAAATATCATAAGCAGTGGTATAATGGTTTTCATCATGGAGTCCGTGGGGATTAACAAAATTAGTGTTTTCCATGCCCAGTTCTTTTGCTTTAGCATTCATCTGTTCAACAAAAGCATCAACGGAACCTGCCAAAAACTCCGCCATGGCCCAGGCACCATCATTGGCAGATCCAACTCCGATACCAATCATTAAATCCTCAAATGAAACTCTATCTCCCGGTGAAAGAAAAATCTGAGAACCCCCATGAGCAGCTGCTGCTTCACTTATCGGAACCATATCTGTTAGTGCTGCTTTTCCATTCTCCAGCGCTTCCATAGCTAAAAGCATAGTCATTATTTTCGTTACACTGGCAGGATATAATTTTTCATGTACATTATTTTCGTGAAGTACTTGTTTACTGTTTACATCTATTAATAATTGTGCACTGGATTGAAAATCAAATTCAACAGCAAAAGCATTGGCAAAGTTTGCCATTATAAATACCAGTACCAACAATAACATGAGGAGCTTTTTTTTCATTATTTTTCCCCCTAGCATGAATTTTACTGTATCTCTATTTTTTAGTGTAGCAAAAAAATTATACCAGCGGGAGCCGGTATAATTTCACAATTTTTCACTTGTTACACGTTCTATAATTAGCGGCACAGGAGTTGGCTTTTGCTGGATATAACTATAAGCAGCCCGAAGTTGCTGAGCCGCTGCAGCTACTTTATCCGCATCATTGGCATAAACTTCTGCCAGCAGCTCCCCCGTATGGACATAATCACCTGTTTTTTTATACAATCTAATGCCTGCGGCAAGATCTATCTCCGCATTTTTTACCTGACGCCCCGCACCCAATAATACTGCCGTTTGTCCCACCTTGAGGGCATCTAGAGACTTTAGGTAGCCGCTGGTGGCAGCATATACTTTCTTACTATACGCAGCATCGGCCAGTCTTTGCGGCTCCTCCACAACTTTGGGATCACCGCCCTGAGCCGCAACTAGCAGCTGAAACATTTCCAGAGCTTTGCCATTATTGAGCAGCTCAGATAAGACTCCCTTTGCCTCAACAATTGATGCAGCCTTATTGCTCGCTACCAATAGTTCTGCACCTAAAGATAAAGCTAACCCCGTTAAATCGTTAGGACCGTTCCCCTGCAGTGTCTCTATTGCTTCTACCACTTCTACTGCATTGCCAACAGTAAGCCCTAATGGTTGTTCCATATTTGTCAGCAGTGCTGTCGTTTTTCGTCCTAAAGCGGTACCAATCTCTACCAGCATTTGTGCCAGCTGACGGGCGCTGGGCAGGTCTTTCATGAACGCACCACTGCCTACCTTAACATCTAAAACAATACTCTGGGCACCGGCAGCAATTTTTTTACTCATCACCGACGAGGCAATCAGAGGAATACTCTCCACCGTAGCAGTAACATCGCGAAGTGCATACAGTTTTCCGTCTGCCGGAGCCAACTGAGGTGTTTGCCCGGTAATAGCAACTCCCAGCTGACGCACTTGCTGCATAAATTCGTCTTTCGTAAGGTTAGTACGAAAGCCGGGGATACAGGACAGTTTATCAATAGTTCCACCGGTATGCCCAAGGCCACGTCCTGACATTTTAGCGATGGTTACTCCTGCAGCCGCCGCCAGTGGTAAAAGCACCAGCGTAGTTTTGTCACCCACACCACCTGTGGAGTGTTTATCAACAACCGGCCTGTCTAAAGCAGAAAAATCAAGTCTTTCACCTGAGTTTACCATTGCCTGCGTCAATGCAACTGTTTCTGCTGTTGTCATACCATTAAAAAAAATGGCCATCAGTAAGGCAGAAACCTGATAGTCAGGAATTTTACCGAGCAAATAGTCGCTAATAAATTCTCTGATTTCCTGCGATGTCAAAGCACTGCCATTACGTTTTTTGTAGATAAGATCCAGCATACTCATTTTTCTTCAGACTCCAATGCTTTAGCAAATGATTCTCCTGCCTCCAAAGGTGAAAGATTAAATAAAGAAGCAATTGTTTGCCCTACATCAGCAAAAGTTTCGCGGACACCCAGGTTCACCGGTTTTACTTGCTTGCCATACACAAGCAGTGGCACGTACTCCCTAGTGTGGTCAGTATGTGGGTAGGTGGGATCGCAACCATGATCCGCAAGAATAATTAAAAGATCATCAGCGTCCATTTTTTGGCTAACCGTCTGGATTTGTTTGTCAACACGCTCCAAAGCCTGCGCATAGCCTTGAGCATCATTCCTATGCCCATAAACCATATCGAAATCAACAAGATTAACAAAGATTAAACCTTCAGTAAAACTCTTCATTAGCTCTAGCAACTTATTCATGCCGTCATCATTATTTTTGGTATGTATAGCAACAGTTAATCCACGGCCGGCGAAAATATCTTTTATTTTCCCTATTCCTGCCACCTCATAACCTGCAGCAACTAATTTATCTAAAATGGTCTCGCGCGGTGGCTGCAAAGAATAATCTCTACGATTTGCCGTGCGTTTAAAACTGCCAGGGCTGCCGATAAAGGGACGGGCAATAACACGTCCGACAGCAAAATCACCTGTTAATAGCCGGCGTGCAGTTTCACACCAGTAATAAAGTGTTGCCAGTGGCACAATATCCTCATGGGCAGCTATTTGAAAAACACTATCTGCTGAGGTATAAACAATGGGGTTGCCACTTTGTAAATGTTGGGCACCAAGTCTCTCAATAATCTCTGTACCCGAAGCTTTAATGTTACCAAGTACGGGCCGCCCAATAGCGGCACTAAAAGGCTCGATTATTTCCGGTGGAAACCCATTCTCAAAAACTGGAAAAGGCTTATCCAAAATGATGCCGCTTATTTCCCAGTGACCGGTTGTGGTGTCTTTACCGGAAGAACGTTCATTCATTTTACCGTATGCTGCCAATGGGTGTGCAGGGCAAGGCACACCAGGCACAGTTGTTAAACAACCTATACCCAGCGCTTGCAAAAAAGGAATATTAATGCTGCCCACAGCAGCAGCCGTATGGGCTAAAGTATTACTGCCCGCATCTCCATACTGTGCTGCATCAGGGAGTTCGCCTACACCCAAACTGTCCAAAACAACCATAATTACACGTTTGATTTTCATAAAGCTGCTCTCCTTATGCACGGGGATGGGTTTTCTTATAAATATCACGCAATTTACTTCTTGTTACTTGCGTATATATTTGTGTAGTAGAAATATCTGCATGCCCCAGCATTTCTTGTACCGAACGTAAATCCGCCCCATTTTCTAAAAGATGTGTGGCAAAAGAGTGACGGAGAGTATGTGGTGTTATCCCTTTAACAATACCCGCCTTGCGGACATATTTTTTCAGTATTTTCCAAAAACCCTGACGTGTTAACCGTTTGCCGTGTTGATTAACAAACATGGCCTCCTCATCATGGCTGCGAATTAATTTAGGGCGGCTGCGGTTTAAGTACTCACTAACATAGTGAACAGCCACAGACCCCATGGGAATAATGCGTTCCTTTGCACCTTTACCTGTGCAGCGAATAAAACCTGCTTCCAAATTTACATCCAACACATCCAAAGACATCAATTCAGAAACACGAATTCCTGTAGCATAAATAACTTCCAACATGGCCTTATCCCGGATCCCCGCAACTTGCTGCACATCAGGCTGTTCAAGCAATAAATCCACTTCCTGTGTAGTCAAAACACGTGGAAGTTTCTTCTCCAATTTAGGCGATTCTAAATCAACAGTAGGGTTTTCCACTATCAGCCTTTCCTGAAAAAGGTAGCTGTAAAACGAACGGATAGAAGCCATATTCCGAGATAAAGTTGAAGTGGCTTTGCCACTTTTTTTTAATGTTTGCAAATAACCTATAATATTATTACGTGTTACTTCTTTAAAATCATTAATATTTGCTTTCTTTAAGTAAGTGCAAAAGGCATGCAAATCCCGGTTATATGCTTCCAATGTATTGGCAGCCAAACCTTTTTCCACAGATATGTAATAAATAAAATCCCTGATAGTGTTTTCCATAACTGCTCTCCTTCTTTAAACAACACCTAAAACTTTTCCTATATTCGGAAATATTCTTCATCTTAGGAAGTTTTTCCTTTTCTTTTAGCAAAATCATAACCCGTTTTGATAAAAATCATGTAAAAAATATAAAAAACGTGTCATAGTATGTAATTTTTCCTTGGGTTGCTGTCGGCTGGCTGCAACTTTAATCGCCATACCGCGTGGTTCTCGGAAACTAACCATCTCCGGGTGTAATAAACGCAGGGCATAATAATGTATCAAGGGAAAAACTATTAATAAAAGCAAAAAAACAAGCAGTAAGCGAGTTAACTTTTTGCTGCTAAAAAACATCGCTTTCCTCCAAATTCAATTTAAAAATTTAATTAATAGCTATGATAGAAAATGTAAAATAGAACACTGCTTAAAGAATAGACACCATTACACGCATACAAACCGGTGTCACCATTGCTTCTACAAGGCTGCCTACAGCAAAAGCCGCACCAATAATTAAAATAAGGACAGTATACTGCATAAATAATGTTGCCGGTGGCTTTTTTTGTATGCGGGACCGCAGCAAAAAAAGAGATGATGATACGGCAAAAACACCGGCTACAACAATGGCGGGAAAATAAATTAGGTTTTGTGGCAAAATCGCTGCCAATGAAAATAAAATTCCACGCAAGACGTTTTGCTGCGCTAAAAAGCCTACAGTAAAGCCAATGGTAAAACCGCGATAGCAAATACCTGCCAGGATAAATATAAACCCAAAAAATATATTACCACAGAACCAGATTAATAGAAGAAAAATACCATTTTCTATCAGCGAACGTTGTAAAATGAGGGTTTGGTTTAGAGGCTCATCTAAAGTAAGGTAATCTAAAAAATTAAAGAAAATCTGATTTAATTCTGATATCTGCTGCGCTGTTAATGATCGTACTGCTAAAGAACCGATAATAATTCCTATTGTAAAAAATGCAATAACTAGTAAATAAACACCCAGATTCTCTTCAAGGTGAGCCAATGCACCGTTTTGCCTTCCTTGACGCATGCTGCTTCCCCCCTGTCCATCTGGCTCATTATATGCAGATAAAACTTCCTATATGCTTAGCTACTTATTAAGGCCCAATTCCGCG
>JAAZJT010000094.1 GCA_012800215.1 Bacillota bacterium
ACCATTGAAAAAATTACAATCTCCTTTATTCCGGTAGGTGAAAATTGGGTTATTGACTCCTCACTGTTTACTCAAACTGGCCCATCAGTATAGAGTCAAAATAAACTCAAAGTAATTTACCCCCGCTTAAAAAAGAAGCACTGAGCTGTTCGGTGCTTCTTTTTGAAATTTATCGCACTACCTGCCAAACTAGCAAGCGCCCTCCATTAAACATGCAATAATGTTCAGCCGATTATAATAAGCCAATTTTAACTGCATGTTAAAGTTAGGTGCTATTGACAAAGGGCCTATTATTGAGTACGATCTCACTACTAGCTTAAACATAAATGCGAGTTGGACAAGCCCCTATTCAAAGTTTATCTGTCTGAGACTTTCAAGGCAGATATCAGATGTTAGCAGAAGGTACTTATTAGAAAATGATAGCGGGTTTATAAACTGAGCAGAAAAAAACTGCTGTGTCTTAGTAAGTGTAGGTTTTTTAAAAGTTAAGGGGGAAGAAACAAAGAAATGAATACAGCAAACAACTTAACAAAAGGAAATATAGTTAAAACTTTATTCCGACTTGCCGTTCCTATTATGGGAACATCCTTTTTACAAATGGCATACAACATGACAGATATGATTTGGGTGGGTAGAATCGGGGCAAGAGCTGTTGCTGCAGTTGGAACTGCAGGTTTTTACACATGGCTGGCCATGGCGTTTATTCTCATACCTAAAATAGGGGCAGAGGTAGGCGTAGCTCAGTCTGTAGGCAGGAAAGATCTGCCTAAAGCTAGAGCTTATATAAAACATTGCCTTCAGCTGATTATCTGCCTTGCTATATTTTATGCTGCGACACTAATAATCTTTAGAAGTTCATTAATTGGCTTTTTTAAGCTGGGAGAAGCAGATATTATAGATAATGCAACCACATATTTAGTCATCATCTCTTCTGGGCTGGTGTTTTATTTTCTTAACCCTGTTTTTACGGCAATATTCAATGGTTATGGAGAAAGCAAAACTCCTTTTCTGATAAATTCAATGGGACTTTTAGTAAATATGATATTAGACCCACTACTAATTTTAGGGATAGGACCTTTCCCAAGGCTAGAAGTTGCAGGAGCTGCTATCGCTACGGTAATTGCACAGGCTGCTGTAACAATCATCTTCATTATAAAAATCAGGAAAAAACCTGAACTTTTTTCGGGACTAAAACTGCTTAAAGCTCCTGACATGGGGCAAATTAAAAAAATTGTAAAACTAGGCTTCCCTGTAGCACTACAAAGTGGGCTGTTTACTACATTTACTATGATCGTCGCAAGGATTATTGCTCAATGGGGACCAATACCAATTGCAGTGCAGAAAGTAGGCTCTCAAATAGAATCAATCTCATGGATAACAGCAGGCGGATTTCAGACAGCAATGGCTGCTTTTGTTGGGCAAAATTATGGAGCCAGAAAGTGGTCCAGAGTCATTAAAGGGTATATTACCGGCATGACTATTATGTCGATTATAGGTATACTGGCAACAGCGCTTTTAATCTTTGCAGCAAGGCCGTTGTTTTCCATCTTTATTCCGGAAGAAGAAACTATTATCTATGGCATTGTATATCTGAAAATACTAGGGCTTTCACAACTGTTCATGTGCATAGAATCTACAACTGCTGGCGCTTTTAATGGTTTAGGAAAAACTATTCCACCATCAATTGTAGGAATACTTTTTAACGGATTAAGAATTCCGGGCGCACTGATCCTGTCTAAAACCACTCTTGGCCTCAGTGGAGTATGGTGGTCAATAAGCATATCAAGCATCTTTAAGGGCATAGTGCTAACCATTTGGTATTTGGTAATGCTCAGAAAGAACCCTGAAACAAAAGGCTTGTCCATGACCAACTTTAGATGGTTACAAAAGAAACGAAGTGTTACAGTAAATTAAATTAGGCAATGTGCCAGGGGACGGTTCCTTGTCACAAAAGCAGAAAGAAACGACGCACCAACCTAAGTTAGTGCGTCGTTATTAATAATGCTCTGGCAGAGACCTACTCTCCCGGGGGCTTTCGCCCCAAGTACCATCGGCGCTGGAGGGCTTAACGGCCGTGTTCGGTATGGGAACGGGTGTGACCCCTCCGCTATTTCCACCAGAAATTCTCTCA
>JAAZJT010000095.1 GCA_012800215.1 Bacillota bacterium
TAGAGGATACGGCGGCTGAGTGTACGCCGTCTGCCTGTTTTTAATTTTTAAACACTGTTAAACCGTTATCATTTGACAAGGGGGAGGAAAGTGGAAGAGCCCATTTTTATTATTAACACCACAATGACAAAAGAAGATTATAGAAAGTTTTTATATATTGCTACTTTTTATAAAAATAAACTGATAATGCCAATACTACTTCTAATTTCTTTACTTGGCAGCGTGATAGTCAGCTATGGGAATGGTAATTTCTCTTGGAGTAGACTTATAACTAGTTGGATTTTTTTATTTGTGTTAGCAATTATCGTTGTTATCTTTAAAGTTGAAAGAAAGAATAAACAACGCGTAAAAACAGATAAGACAGGTACTTTTGACAGTATTAACACGTTAAAATTTTATGATGATAAAATTATTATGGAAAACAAGTCTCTTAAATCAACAGGAGAATTAAAGTATAAGCAATTTTTTACTGTAATGGAAAGTAAGGATTATTTTATTTTTTACTTAACAGCAAATCAAGCTTCATTAATCAGAAAAAAGGATTTAGACAATCTCCAGGAGTTCAAGGAATTTATCGCGAGTAAATTTGCAGGCAATTATAAACAGATATAATGGGGAATAGAATAACTTTAAAAGGCTTACGCCTGGCAGCGTAAGCCTTTTTGTGAGTGTCCGAGCAATAAAGTTTTGCCGGTAATTCGATGAATGCAGCACTTAAAAATCAGCTTCAGCTAAAGCTAAGACTTTTTTTTAGCTCGAGTTCGCGAAGTCGGAGCAATTGCGGGACGCGTTCAATATACATCCGTACGTCTTTTGGGCTGGACAAATTTTTGAGGCTAAAATCTGGACGGATAAACTTACTGGTAGCACCGCCGCCAAGACCAAGAATATGATGACGCTCTTCAATCATGGCAATATTATATAAACACTCACACCCAGGCAGTGCATAGCCGATATTTTCCAGGTCACCTAAAATATCACGCTGCCGGTAGAGATAGTATGGATGATAGTCTTGTTTCGTAATCATTGTCGTGGCAGTAGTATGCATTTCCACTATACTGTTTGTATCCGGCAGAGAAAATAATTCTTCCTTTTGGGCATAACGCGAAGCGCGCTTACGGGAAAAGACATGTAAAGTAATATTTTCTGGAGACAAAGCAAGTACTTGCTGTACTGAAGCTTGGACAAGTTTAGTATTCTCACCCGGCAGGCCAATAATTAAATCCATATTGATAATATCAATTTTTGCTTCGCGGACAGCCTGCATGGCGTACACAATATCTTCCGGGCTGTGGCGCCTGCCAATGCGGTTTAAAGTTTCCTGATGCATAGTTTGTGGATTTACACTAACTCGGTTAACGCCATATTGTTTCATGACTGCTAAATGATCTGCAGTTAAAGTATCGGGGCGCCCTGCCTCGATTGTAAATTCGCGCCAGGTACCGGGAAAAGCCTGACGTAAAGCTATAATTATTGTTTCCAGTTCTGCTGCATGAAGTGCTGTCGGTGTGCCGCCGCCAAAATAAACGGTATATGGCTGCAGTTTAAATTCTTGGGTGAGGTTTCCTGTAGCAGCAATTTCCTGCAGCAATGCAGCTATAAATTGTTTGCGTAAGCTGCCTAATTCGCTTAATGAGTGGGCGGGAAAAGAACAATATAAGCAGCGGGTAGGGCAAAAGGGAACGCCTACATAGATGCTAAAAAGATGTGGCCGTGAACTTTCTGCAAGAATTGGTCTTTCTTTTTGACAAACCTGCCATAATAAAGCAAATTTTTCTGCACTAATTATATTTTCCTTGTGCATTTGGACAAATGCATCTTCATAATTTATCCCCTGGTCTAACAATCTGTGTAACTGTTTGGCAGGCCTTACTCCAACTAAAGTGCCCCATGGCTTGTCTGTCATTATGCATACACCTCAGACCTATTATACACTATTCTTGCTCTAAACTGCTTATTTCTTGCTGAAGAGAGTGTATTTTCGCTGGTACAACATATGTATAGGTTAAAACAAATTCAAGTAAGGTGAGAAGAGTTGCAGCAGTCTGGCGAGTTGGAGATTGGGCAAAATCAAAGTAGTGCATTAGCTGCTTATTATCCGCAAGAGCGGTGCTAACATTTTTCATTTTACCTGTAAGATCTGTTTTATCTGCCAGTTGAGTGATTAAATCAGCAAGTTCGGTGATTTCACCCTCTCCTAAAACCGTCTTAAAAACATCTTCCAGGGATGCCCGCACCATAGTGGTTGTAGCTTTATAGTAATTATGATGATAGGTTGCCAGGGCCTCCAGATAATTTTCGCTAATCTGATGCGGAACGTATGCTAAATCCTGCATTGCTGCACGAACCCGAGCTGGAGGTGGATACATAAATATCTTACTACGTTCATAGTCACGGCAATTAACAAGCCAAAAACTGGTTTTGCCTTCACAGGCAGGGCAACTGCCGCAAAAAGTAATGCTATTTGTAGGGGTATGACGGGAATAATCGTGACAGAAATAAGTAAGATAATCATGGCAGTGAGGACAAATTAAGGCTATTGCTGCTGGAACAGGCAGGCCATGGAAGGTAGTTTTGGCACGGATCATTTCTTTAGTCACGCAATAATACATAAAAAAATCCCTCCCCCTTAAGCCTATGCTAAAGATGGTGCAGCATGCCATCAGTACAAAGAAAAAAGAATAAAAAAAAGAGCCTTTGCAGGCTCTTATAAACAAGTGGTGCGAGAGGGGGGACTTGAACCCCCACAGGCGTAATGCCCACTAGATCCTGAATCTAGCGTGTCTGCCGTTCCACCACTCTCGCAATTAAATGGTGAGCCATCCGCGACTCGAACGCGGGACACCCTGATTAAAAGTCAGGTGCTCTACCGACTGAGCTAATGGCTCAAAAAATGCCTTACGAAACAATATGATAGTATAATTTAGCAGCAATGTCAATGACCATTTTTTGCATTTGGAGTTTATTTATCCTACCTGTTCAACATGGTCATGGCTAATATTAAGAAACTTATTATGGCTTTCCTTAAAGTATAGCTTGATGGTGCCTACTGGACCATTCCGTTGTTTAGCTATAATAATTTCTGTATCATGTCTATCCTCTAGATTCTGATTATAATACCCCTCGCGGTATATAAAAGCTACCAGGTCGGCATTGGCTTCAATACCGCCTGATTCTAATAGGTCACTAAGAATGGGTCGTTTTTTCTCCCGCTGTTCAACGGCCCGTGATAATTGAGACAAAGCAATTACCGGCACTTCCAGCTCCTTGGCAAGTGCCTTTAAAGAACGGGAGATGGCAGATATCTCCTGTTGGCGGTTTTCTGTACGGCCATTGCCTCGCATTAATTGTAAATAGTCTATAAAGATAGCAGCTAGACCATGCTCTGCTTTTAATCTGCGCGCTTTGGCCCGCATTTCCATTACAGAAATGGCTGCCGTATCGTCAATAAATAAAGGGGCTTCTGATAAGGGGCCTGCAGCCCTGGTTAGCTTTGGATAATCTTCATCAGATAAATAACCGCGCCGCAGTTTCTGAGAATCAACACCTGCCTGAGCACATAACAAACGCTGCACCAGCTGTTCTTTAGACATTTCCAGTGAAAAAATAGCTACCGGCAATTTTTCATTGACAGCAATATGCTGGGCTATATTTAAAGCCAGAGTAGTTTTACCCATGCTGGGACGAGCAGCAATAATGATTAAGTCAGAGTTTTGTAAACCGCAGGTAAGGTTATCTAAATCATGAAAACCAGTGGGTACACCTGTCACGCCGCCCTTGTTACCCCACAATTTATCAATATTATCAAATGCACCTTTTAAAAGATCCTTCATACTGGCAAAATTTTGCGGCGTAGAACGCTGAGATATTTCAAAAATTTGCTTTTCTGCTTCATCAACAATTTCTTCCACAGGGTCATTAGATTCAAAACAACGTGATACTATACGTGTTGCCGCATTAATCATGGAGCGCAGGACAGCTTTTTCCTGCACTATCTTTGCATAATAACCCACATTAGCTGCGGTGGGCACAACGTTAGCCAAAGTAGTCAGGTAAGGAAGGCCACCTATTCCTTCCAGCTGATTTTTTTGGGTTAATTCCTCAGCCAAAGTAATTAAATCAACCGGTTCATTCCGTTCAGCCAGAGATAGCATGGCAGAATATATTTTCTGGTGGCTATCACGGTAAAAATCAGTTGGTTTTAATAATTCGGCAACTGTTATAATCGCATCACGATCAATCAGCATAGAACCCAAAACAGATTGTTCCGCTTCTAGATTTTGCGGGGGTATTCTTTCATTTAACCCGCTCATTGGTACACCTCTCCCATTAACTCTTACTCACAATAGCGTCATTAGCATAGCCCTGAAAAAACCAAGGCAGCGCTTCCTCCACATTCTTAACCGGTACAACATGCATTTCCGGCAGCGGCGGCACATCATTTTTGTTCTCCTCCGGTACCAGTACTGTTTTTATCCCTGCCAAGCGCGCTCCGTACAGTTTTTCCGGTATGCCACCTACAGGGCGAACATACCCCTGCAAAGATATTTCTCCCGTTACAGCCACGTCCTGAGAAACAGGCCAGCCTTTAATGGCACTAAGCAAAGATATAACCACAGCCAAACCGGCAGAGGGACCATCAATTCTACCTCCGCCTATTACATTAACATGTAAATCGTAATTTTGTAAATCTTCCCCAGTTAAACGGCGAATTACAGCTGCAGCATTAAAAACAGAATCTCTAGCCATACTGCCGGCTGTTTCATTAAAACGCATCGTACCTTTGCCTGGGGCGGCAGGAAATGCCACTGCTTCTATTTCCAGTACACTGCCTAAAAAACCACTCACCCCTAAGCCATAAACTTTACCAACCAGCGGTTCAGTAGTAGTTTTTTTATTAATTTTAGTACTATAACGTCCGGCACGAATGGTTGTTAAAACTGTTTCCTTACTTATTGTCACCTCTGCAGCCCCGTCCTGCTGATAAAGTGCATGGCCAAATGCATCGGCTAATAGATTTACAGCCTGCCTGCCTTCCGTAGTATATTCGGCAATAAGTGCTGCCACGCCCGGCTCCAGTTTTGCTGATAATTTATCAGCTGCCTCTTCCACAATCCTTTGCACATCCTGGGGAGTTAGAGGAGCAAAAAAAACAGCTGTGCAGCGGGAACGCAGTGCCGGATTAATTTGCTCCGGCGCGCAGGTAGTGGCACCGATTAATACAAAATCTGCCGGTGCACCTTCTTCAAAAAGGGCGCGTATATACTGAGGAACCTGCGAGTCAGTAGGATCATAATAAGCGGAGTCAAAGTGCACTTTTTTATCTTCCAATACTTTTAACAGTTTAGTTTGCAGATGCAAATCCATTTCACCAATTTCATCTATAAAGAGAATCCCCCCGTGTGCATCTGTGACTAAACCCGGTTTCGGTTCCGGTATCCCCCCATCCACCAAATCGCGCTTTGCACCCTGATAGATGGGATCATGAACTGAACCCAGCAGTGGGTTAGTAGTTTCCCGCGGATCCCAACGCAGTGTGCTTCCGTCTACTTCTACAAAAGGTGCATCTGCAGCAAAAGCACTCTGCGGCAGGCGCTTTGCCGCTTCTAAAGCTAAACGTGCTGCTGTTGTTTTGCCCACACCGGGAGGACCATAAATAATAATATGTTGGGGATAAGGGGAAACAAGTTTAGCCATAAGAGCATCAACAGCTGCTTTTTGGCCCACTATTTCTGCCAAAGTGCATGGCCGCAATACTTCCAAAGCAGAACGATTAAGTTTTTTCTGCTTCATTTTTTCTAAGTGTGCGTATTTTTTTAAAGTCTGCGAATTTTCCGGTCCACCCTCTTCTTTTAGCAGCTGTTTTTTTAGCTCTAGAAGATACTCCTCCTGCTTTTCCTGCATTTTTTCCGCAACTTTTCTCTCAATAGAGTCCTGTACTGTACGGCGCGCTATTTTTTCTGCCAATTCATCGTGTAAACTCTCCAAAATACCCGGGATTTCTTCCCATGTTGGTACTGGGGAAAGGGTAGGGTTTTCACAAATAACGCGCTGCAGTCCTAATACCCTTTCCGGTATTTTTCGCGAACGCAACAATGAGAGTGCTTCTAATTTACCGGCTTTTAAAATAAGCCTATCTGCGCCCAACAAATTAGCCACAAGAGAATATAGCGCTTTAACATTACTGCTTATCTTTTCCCTTTCTACTTCTGCTAATGTCTCTTGCAATTGATTTGCAGTTGTCTTTTTCATTTTCTGCTCCTATTTCTCAGATGTTACAATTACTTTCAGTTTTGCTTCCACATCCGCATGTAATTTAATTCTAACCTGATAGCTGCCCAAGTTTTTTATGGGTTCCGGTAGTTCAATTTTACGTTTATCTACATTCACACCTTGTTTTTTCAGTGCCTGCGCTACATCTGCGCTGGTAACGGAACCAAATATTCGCCCGTTTTCTCCTACACGCACGGCAATCTGTACCTGCATAGTATCTAACTTGGCCGCCGTTTCTGTGGCCTGAGCCAATATTTTTGCTTCCTTAGCTTTTTTAACCTGTTGCTGTTTCTGCAGTTGTTTTAGATGGCCGCCCGTAGCCTCCACAGCCAAACCACGCGGAAACAAATAATTGCGTGCGTAGCCTTCAGCTACCTCTTTAATCTCTCCCTTTTTCCCCAAACCTTTTACATCCTGTTGTAAAATAACCTGCACATCTATTACCTCCTTGTAACTAAGGTACCTTACCATGCCATCCTGAATTGCCATACACATAGAGAATATTTTAATACCACCCGACAGAGATTGCATCCGCTGGGTGAAAATAAGCAATTTGTGTAGATGTTCTGCAACCGGCTCGTCATTTCCTGCTCCACACTTCTGCTTAGGCAGTGCTAATTTTTTGTAGAGTAAACATATAAAAAGAAAGCGTGCAAATTTTGGTTCACACACTTCAAATTCTTTTAGCATAAAAACGCCCGCAAGCGGGCGCTTTTATTATCATTTTTATTCAGCCGTATAGGGAAGCAAAGCAATATTTCGTGCTCTTTTAATTGCAGTTGTCAGTTGACGCTGATGCTTGGCACAATTACCGGAAATTCTCCGCGGCAGAATTTTACCACGATCAGTAATATAACGAGCCAGTTTACCTGTGGCTTTATAATCGATATATTCCACTTTGTCAACGCAGAAACTGCAGACTTTACGCCTGCCTCTGCGACCGCGTTCTTTGCGCATCTAAAAACCTCCTCTGGTGGATGTTGTTTTAGCTGCAGCTGTTGCTGCTAACAACATGATTTAAAAAGGTACATCATCATCGCTGATCATTGTATCGTCGAAAATTGGGGGGTCATTATAAGAACTTTTCTCGCGCCTATCTAAAAATTTCACGCTTTCCGCTACCACTTCCGCTATAGTCCGCCGTTTTCCTTCACGATCCTCATAGGAGCGTACCTGCAAACGACCCTCTACAGCCACCAGGCTGCCTTTTCCTAAGTAGTTCGCACAAGCTTCTGCCTGCTTGTCCCACACCACTATGGGAATAAAATCAGCTTCCTGCTGCTGACTAAAGCGCCTGTTTACAGCTAAAGTAAAACTTGCCACAGCCTTACCGTTAGCGGCTGTATAGCGCAGTTCAGGATCACGCGTTAGGCGACCTATCAGAATAATACGGTTAAACAACCCTACTCACCACCCCTGGTTATTCTCCTTCTTTGACTATGAGATAACGGATAACTTCATCAGAAATTCTAAAATTCCGCTCCAACTCATCGGTGACATCAGGACTGCCAAGATAGTTGAAAAGGACATAATATCCTTCACGGAATTTCTTCCTTACCTCATAGGCTAGTTTGCGACGACCCATGCGATTAATATTAGTTACTTCTCCACCTTCGGCTTCGATAATTCCTTTAAATTTCTCCACCTGAGCCGCATATGTTTCATCATCTTGTTCAGGAGCTAAAATAAACATGGTTTCGTACTTTGTCATCGCCTCTCCACCTCCTCCCTCTGGACTTTGGCCCCCGCAGCAACGGGAGCAGGGAAGTACAACCTTTATAATAACACAAAATAGTATGCGTTGGCAAGCACCAGCACGTCAAAATTGCCGTTAATTATAGCTTTTGACGCACACTTTTTTCAAATTTCACCCGTGGAATCATGACACTGCGTCCACATTTTATGCATTTTATGCGAAAATCCATACCTACACGGATAATGGACCAGACATCATTCCCACATGGATGCATTTTTTTCATACGCACTTTGTCGCCGACAGCATAATCACCCACGAGATAAATCCTCCTTTTCAGCAGCATTGTCTCGTGTATAAACCACATGACGCGGATAGGGGCTCTTTATACCCAGTTCCGCAAACTTGCTTTTTATTGCTTTCCTTAAATTTCTTTCCACTTTCCACTGAGCCATGGGAACTGTCCTCGCCACAATACGCACAACTACTGCTGATTCAGACATGGCAGCCACCCCTAAGACAGTCGGGCCTTCCACTATATCCGGATCTTCCGCCGCATAACCTACCACAATTTTCTCCAACTCAGCCAACACATTATCGAGATCTTCCTCATATGGCACACTAATATCTACCAGTGCCCGCATTTTTCCACGGTTCCAATTAATGACCGATTCAATTAATCCATTCGGTATAATATACAGCTCACCGCCAAAACCGCGGATTTTGGTTATGCGCAAGCCAACCTCCTCAACAATGCCGCTATAATTTGAAACTGTAATGTATTCGCCCACGGCATATTGATCCTCAAGCAGAATAAAAAAACCGGTAATAACATCACGAACCAGGTTCTGCGCTCCGAACCCGACAGCCAAGCCGACAATACCGGCACCTGCTAAAATTGGACCAATATCGATGATTTCTAAATTACTTAGTAATAAAAGTGTCGTTATAGTAAAGACAACATAGCGCAAGAGTGAAAGTAATAAACCGCTAATAGTTTTTAGCTTATTTTCAGCAATAGTGGAGGGGTGGGCAGAAGAATTAAACATGCGGTGAATGATAGCACTGCCTATGCCTAACGCAATCCGCGCCAGCAGTAAAATTAAAATACCCTTAAAAATACGCGATCCCCAGGTGAGGGCTAAATCGATAAAAAAATCACCCAGCACATCGCCAGAGCCTTCTAATTGTGTTAATTTTTCCAGCATGATGAGCACCTGTTATTGCTGATCTAAAATAGAAGTTATCTCCCGAAAAACTTCTTCAATTTCCCGCGAGCCATCTACGGTAAATAAAATACCCTGACCGCTGTAGTAATCAATTAAAGGCGCCGTTTGTTGCCGATACACTTCAAGGCGCTGCTTAACAGTTTCTACTGTATCATCATCACGCTGGTAAAGCTCAGCACCACATTTATCACATACACTTCTGACTGTTGGCGGGTTAAATTTAATATGATATGTGGAACCACAGCCCCGGCAGACACGCCTTCCTGTTAACCGCTCCAAAAGTTCTTCTGGCTCAACATCAACATTTATTACACCAGTAAGGGGCGTTCCACTGGTCCGCAATGACTCATCCAGTGCCTCTGCCTGGGCAAGTGTACGGGGAAAACCATCCAATAAATAACCATTCTTCGTATCATCTTGTTCCAGTCTTTCTTTAACAATATCAACTACCAGATCATCCGGTACGAGCTTACCCTCATCCATATACTCCTTGGCACGCAAACCCAGTTCAGTACCTTCCTGTAAAGCCGCACGAAAAATATCACCAGTAGAGATATGAGGTATTTTATATTTTTTAACCAGTTTTTCTGCTTGTGTACCCTTACCTGCACCGGGAGGGCCTAATAAAATTATGCGCATTATTAACCACCTTCTTACAAATTTTCAGTCACTAAAGTCTTTATTATTCTGTCCCCGGGAAGAAATATCCTGCATTTTTATTTAAGAAATACTAAGAAGCTAAACAATCTGTTTGGGAAATCAGGTAAAAAAGCTCAACAAAAATAATGTTAAGCGTGCCAGATAAGAACCTCGGAAAGCAGCATGTAAATTAGCCGGCAAAAAGATAGGTGCCAGGGCATCAATGGTTAAGCAGATTAAGAAAGCAAGTACCAAACCATATAAAATACCAAGCAGTAACCCGTACCAGCGACTATACTCTGATATAAATTTACATTTATATTCCTGCAACCGCAACAGCAGATGCGCACTAAACCCAAAAAATAGTGCAAATAACAGCAGAATTAAAAAATGTTCCGTTATTACTGCCCAAAAAATTAAAAGCTGTTCCTGGCCGCCACTGACAGGTACTGCCATTTTCTCAGGTATTAAAAGCCGCAAAACCGGCTTGGCAAGA
>JAAZJT010000096.1 GCA_012800215.1 Bacillota bacterium
AGAGACCAGCCACATCAAGCCATTAAGTTTAAATGTGACTGGTCTTTTACTTTTGCCCCGCTTGAAGCTGTTCATTTAAGTTTTTCTTCAATCCCTATGTGAGGACAGCTCTAGGGGCGGCCTTTTTAATCAAAACTGAAAAGGGTTAAACACTTAAAACCCTTGATTTTATTGAGTTGGCGGGAGTAGGTGGGAATCGAACCCACCACGGACGGGTCAACGCCCGCCACCGGATTTGAAGTCCGGGGCCCTCACCAGGTAGACATCTACTCCCAAACGTTATTATGCCTGAAAAAAAGCGAAAAATCAAGGGAATTAATTGACAGGCGCCTTTTAGATAGTTTATGATATCTTTAAAAGTTTAATGGAAGGTTATAAATTACATGAAATATTAATCCTATTTATGTAAGGCATACCACGAAGATATTATCAAACCGGCAGATGAAATCTGCTCTTTTGTGATGTCTTCATTTAAGTGTAGCTTTCGGAATAGGATTTATTTTCTTAGGCAGTCCGCGACAGTCTGAAGATTACTGCTTTGTGCCTCCTATTCTGAAAGGGTAGGAGGCTGTTTTTGTTTTGTTTCATTCCTAACAAAGGAGATGAATTGATGATTCTACTGGAAGCATCTAATTTAAAAATATCGGTACAAGATCGCATATTGCTAGCAATAAATAAATTGGCAATTCATCAAAATGAACGTATTGGGTTGGTGGGCAAAAACGGCAGCGGAAAGACAACCTTGCTGAAAGCTTTAGCAGGAGAAATTACTACCGATACTGGTACAGTTACAGCAAAAGCAGTAGTTGAGTTACTGCCGCAGCTGAAAATAACTGCAACAACTAAAAGTGGCGGGGAAGTAACTCAGCAGTACATCATTGAAGCTATTAATAAAAACCCGGAAATTTTATTAGCAGATGAACCCACTACCAACCTTGATGCCAGTCACATTGAATGGCTGGAGAAAATTTTAAAAAACTGGCATGGGGCATTTGTAGTTGTTTCACATGATCGTGCCTTTCTTGACACTCTCTGCACAACTATTTGGTCAATAGAGGGTGGTAAGCTGCACGTGTACAAAGGAAATTATACAGATTATGCACAACAAAAACAGTTGGAACGTAAGCAGCAGGAATTGTCCTATGAAAAATATATAAAGGAAAAAACTCATTTAGAAAAAGCACTTGCCCAGAAGAAGCAAAAAGCACAAAGGGCAACAAAAAAACCAAAAAAGAAAAGTTCCTCTGAAGCGAAAATTACCGGTGCCAAACCCTACTTTGCCAAAAAACAAAAAAAATTGCACCAGGCAGCAAAAGCAATAGAAACCAGATTAAACAAACTGCAGCAAGTGAAAAAACCGCAAGTAGGTGCACCCCTGAAAATGGACTTGTTAGCAGAAGATACAATAACGGGGAAAATAGTAATCCGCATTAATGAACTATCTGCCAGTTTTGGGGAACTTCTTCTTTGGGAAGGAGTTAGCTTTGATGTGCGCGGTGGCGATAAATTAGCTATTATTGGGCCGAATGGCAGCGGAAAAACTACGCTGGTTAAAAAAATTGTGAATAGAGCAAAGGGTGTAGTAATCTCCCCGTCTGTGAGAATTGGCTATTTTGATCAGAATATGGATATATTGGATGTCAACCTTTCTATTCTGGAAAATGTCAGTGCAAACTCTCTGCAATCAGAAGCATTTATTAGGACAGTACTGGCACGCCTCCATTTTTTTCGTGATGATGTGTACAAACAAGTTAAAGTATTGAGTGGCGGTGAACGGATTAAAGTGTCACTGGCAAAACTTTTTGTCAGTGATATTAATATATTGATTTTAGATGAACCAACTAATTTTCTTGATACTGAAGCAATGGAAGCTTTGGAATCACTTTTATGCGAATATACCGGTACGATTATTTTTGTCTCCCATGACCGCCGTTTGATTGAAAATGTAGCCACACGCGTTTTAGCCATTAATAATAAGCAAGTGGAAATATTTGATGGCACATATCATGAATACAAAAAGAGTAAGGCAAAACCATTGGATCCGCAAGAACATAAACGGCTAGTAATCGAAACAAAAATATCGGCAGTGCTGAGCCGTCTTAGTATAGAACCTTCCCCTGCCTTGGAGGCAGAGTTTCAGGAGCTGATGGCTGCTAAAAAAGCCTTAGAAGGCTCAGAAAAATAGCTATCCTTTAGGTTTAAATAAAAGTGAAGCCAGAAAACCGAAAATAATGGCAGAAGAAATACCGGCGCTGGTAACTTCAAAAATTCCGGTTAAAACACCCACAAGCCCGGTGCTTTCTGCTTCTGCCAAAGCTCCTTTAACAAGGGAATTACCAAAACTGCTAATAGGTATGGTAGCTCCTGCACCGGCGAATTTAACCAGGGGCTCATATAGTCCCAAGCCGCCCAAAATAGCACCAACTACCACCAGGGTAACAGTCATATGTGCAGGCGTAAGGCGAAATACATCAAGGAGTATTTGTCCCACAACGCAAATAGCTCCACCGACAACAAAAGCAATTAGAAACTTTTCCACAGTTACTCTCCCCTTTCTATGGCAACAGCATGGGCAATACAGGGGATGGTTTCTTTTTGCTGATACGACAAAGGAGACATCAGTGCACCGGTGGCCACTACAAGGATTCTCGTTAACTCTCCCCTGTTTATGCGGTTAAGAAGATGCCCATAAGTAACAACAGCCGAACAGGCGCAACCGCTGCCGCCCGCACCCGCTTTCTGGTCATCTTTATAAATTAGTAAGCCGCAATCAGTAAATTTATCCTGGGGAATATTTGTACCATGCTCTGTCAAAAGGTCAGCGGCAATATGATGACCCACTTTCCCCAAATCGCCAGTAGCTATTAAATCGTAATGACTTGGGTCAAGTTGAAAATCACGAAAATGAGCTTCAATGGTATCTACAGCGGCAGGGGCCATGGCTGCTCCCATATTAAAAGGGTCAGAAATGCCCATATCCACAATGCGGCCAATTGTTGCACGTGTAATATGTGGGCCGTTTCCTTCAAGGCCAACCAGGGCTGCTCCAGCCCCTGTTACTGTCCACTGCGCAGTAGGTGGATTTTGAGCGCCATATTCTGTAGGGTAGCGATACTGTTTATTAACCGAACTATTATGACTGGAAGCAGCAGTTAAAACATAGCCGGCGCCACCTGTATCAACTAAATAAGCTGCAAGAGCTAAACCGGCCATAGAAGTTGAGCAGGCACCAAAAATTCCGATGTAAGGAATACCCAGCGTCCTGGCAGCAAAACTGGAAGAAATAATTTGATTCATTAAATCTCCACTAAAGAAAAAGTGAATATCTTCTTTTTTCTTGCAGCCTTTATCAATTGCTTTTTCGCAGGCTTCCTCAAGCAATTTTTTTTCTGCTTTTTCAAAGCGCTCCTGCTCTAACCAAATATCATCATGCAAAATATCGAAATCCTCAGCCAAAGCACCTTGGGCCTCAAAGGGTCCGCCAACCACACCAGTACTTATAATCCTGGGTTTTTTATTAAATACCCAACTTTGTTGACCCTGCAGCATTAAATACCTCCCAACCCTTGCCATACTAATTTAACTATAGCTACTACAAAGGCAGAGAAAACACCAAAAGTAATTACCGGACCGGCAATCTTAAACATATTGCCACCCACACCCAATACATAACCTTCACTACGATGCTCGATAGCAGCTGAAGTAATGGTATTAGCAAAACCTGTAACAGGTACTATGGTTCCCGCGCCGGCCCATTGAGCCAAGTGATCATACACACCTAAACTTGTCAGTAAAGCAGAGAGAATAATCATAGTAGCTGCCGTTGGATTACCGGCAGTGATTTCTGTAAAATTAAAATATGTCATATAAAACCACTGAAAAAACTGGCCAATACTACAGATGATACCCCCGGCAATAAAAGCACGGAAACAGTTAGAAAGCAGTGGGCGTTTCGGCTCTCTTGCTTTGGCAAACTGCTGGTATTCTTGTTGTGCAGCTGAAAGTTTATTGTTTTTTTGATTAGACATTGCTCTTGGCTCCCCTTTCTAACCTGGTTAATGTTTCCCAAAATTATTAAGAGCTTTTTGCACTTATCAGCGTTTGTTATTAACATACCCTTTGCCCTTCATTTTCGCTAGGCAGCAACTATCAAGGTATCCTCCATTCTAATCTTATTATCTGAAATAATTAAATAAAAATACCATAAACAGGGCAATAACCTGTAAACAAAAGAAAAGCACCGCATAAAATCCGGATTTACCTAATTCTATGCGGTGCTTTGCCTGTAATTATTTTATTCAGTTTTCTCTTCAGTTTCGTTTTCTTTACTTGGTTGTTCGTCTTCCTCTGCGCCTTTTTCACGTTCTGCCAGCTCTGCTTCAACCGCCTTGATCCAGGTTTTGGCGGTAGATACTAGTTCCTCTTCACCCTCAGGGTTAAGGTCTACCACTTCCTGCCAATGTATTAGCGCTTCCTCAGGCTTGTTCAAAGCAAAATAAAGGAAAATACCATAATTAAAATGAGCCTTAACATGAGTAGGATCATCTGCCAATGCCTGCTCAAACTCATCCTGTGCCACTTCTTTGTTCTCAGAGGCATAAGCCGCCACAGCACGATCTACGCGCACATCTACATTATCAGGTTCAAGAGCCAGTACTTTGCCGTAAGGTTCCAAAGCTTTGGCAAAATGGGTGCCAGATTTTTCTGGCTCATTAAGTACAGCATAAAGTTGACCCAGTGTGTAGTAGGAATGACCTAGCTGGGTTAGTAAGGTAACATTTTCCGGATCATCTTCCAGACTTTTTTCTGTCTGCTCGATCAGCGTCTCCACCTGTGCAACCTGGCTTTTATAGACTGCTTCCGGATCTTCTTGCGGCGCTGTTCTGCTAACAAAATAAGCCAACACTGTAGAAAGAACTAGTCCGCCACAAATCATAATCACAAGTACCAGAACTAAAGGTTTATTCCGTTTCACATTTTTCAAATTAAAAACCTCCTGCCCTTTGGTCAGGTTTTACACAAATCTAATTATATCAAAATCATGTGAAAAAAGCTTGAATTTTTTTTGAATGTTTTCCTTTTACGCTTTATACCTTAAAAGCCAGGAATACTTAGCGCCAAAAAGGGTGAGGATAAACTGTAATAAAATAGCAGGTGATAAATATGACAATATCTCAAGTACTTTTTACAGATCTACAATCTTTACCCGGACTACAGCAAGTAGAAACACGTTTACAGGAAATGAGCCGCGGTACTGATCTCTGGACACCACAGTTTTCCGCAGCCGTAACAAGCGGAGGGAAAAGACTTCGCCCGGCACTGGTATTACTCTGTGGATCTTTTAATGTATCATCCCAGCATCAGTTAATAGATGTGGCCACAGCCGTGGAGCTAATCCATACGGCCTCCCTTGTACATGATGATATCATCGATCATGCAGCTTACAGGCGGGGCAGGCCCACCATTTCTGCCACCAAAGGTAACCATCAGGCTGTACTGTATGGTGACTTCCTATTCGCACGCGCCTTCACTTTACTGACAAAACACGGCTTGCACGAAATCTTAGGGTATATGACACAGGCCATCAGTTTAATGTGTGAAGGCGAAATCGAGCAAGCCAATCAACTTTTTAATTATCAACTGCAGGAAAAAGATTATTATTTTTACATTTATAAAAAAACAGCCTATTTTCTTGCAGCCTGCTGCAGAGCCGGCGCAGAAGCCTGCGGTATGCCGCAAGCACAAAAGGATGCGCTTGAAGCCTTTGGGTTGCAGCTGGGCTATGCCTTTCAGCTAAGCGATGATTTATTGGATTTCTTAGGTGACAGCAGGATTACTGGAAAGCCAGCATTACAAGATTTACATGAAGGTTATCTGACACTGCCACTGATTAAACTCTTGAAACATCCTTTATACGGGCTGCAGACACAGCAAATTATTGCTGAACGTGATTTTACTGACGCAAATATTGCCTTTATTTGCCGTGCCCTGCATGAAAGCGGGATTATTGAGGAAGTCAAAGAAAAAACCCGGGAACTAATTACCCAGGCCAAACAAAACTTAGAAGTAACAGCATTAAAGCCAGCCCGGGTTATACTGGCCAGGCTGGCAGATTATATAATTCAGCGCACTCACTAAATACGGCCCATCCTTCGCAATAATACGCATAAACGGTGTAGCCAGCAAGCCGTCTGGCCTCCGGCCTGCAACAATTTTTGCGCCAACGGCGAGCGTTCTGCCGTACAAGCCTTAGGATCTGAAAGATAAAGTGCCAGCAAGCCCATAATCACAAGCCGGTGAAAAGCAGGGCGCGGTAAATTTGCCGCGCCCTTTTTAGCTTCCTCTAGAAATCGCAGCAAACCCTTTTCAGCTACCAGCTGGGAAGGATAATAGCTGACAAAATTCAAGTCATGATGTTTCTTGTCCTCATCTAAATCTATAAAGTAATCTAATAAAATATGAAGACCACAAAGCCAGGGAAAATAGCAAGACAGTAAACTTTTTATTTCCATATCAGGTACCGGACCGGCTGCAGCCATGGCGGCCAGCAGAAATAGGGCCAGCGTGGAGCCGCAGGCAGCCGAAAACTCCCACCAGTATATATCCCAATGTCTATAAGCAGAAAACCATTTTACCAACTTTTCTACGCGCTCTTTTTCCTCTATATGTTTGTATACCTGCAAATCTATATACAAATGCACTAATTTCACAAGCTCTGCACAGATACTTTTATACCCGGGCAGCTCAGTAAGCGCCTGCCGACTTACATTTATCAAGCCGTCTAAATAGCCGCCGTCATTTTGATAAGGGTAGCTGCCATACCAATCCTGCTTCTGTACAGACAAATCTACTGCAGCGAGCATTGCCTGATGCAGCTGTCGAAAACTTTCTTCCGAAGCACCTGCTACACGATCACATAAATTATCCAAATAGTCACTGATAGTTTGCAGTGCCACTATAAAACGAACAAGCTTTTCTGCCTGCAGGGGAGTATAGAGAGCATAAATGCTGCCCCCCTGGCAGTGAAAACGCTTATTAGTAATACTGGCCAAAGCCTGTTTTTTTAGTTCCTCATCGGGGATGATTAGTGCTTTGCTGCGCCAGCGGGCCAGTTCTTGGTCCACCAGGGGCAGTATGCGTGATACATAGGGAAGAATAACGGCATAGTCTTTAGATCTGCTGATAACGGAAGACAATTTTGTCCCTCCAAATAATTACTCTACTTATAACTATGCCCGAAAATTTACTGCACTAATCTTACTAAACACCCCATCATTCTGTCTCAACCAACTTTATTTAGGGCTCCTTTTTGTTCTTTTCACTACCCTCCTCCAAAGGAGTAGCGGGCTGCATGCTCTTATCCTGTACCCTTTTGGTATTAAGGAAAACCATTAATGCTTTACAAACAGTCATAGTAATAATACCTGCCACCAGTGCTTCCGGAATCCCATTTGTGAAAATGACGGCCAGTACTGCTTGGTAAGTCTGTTCCAATGGCACACCTCTTGCTGCGGCGTAAGTGTCCTGAAAGAGGAAGTAGATGAGATGCATAACTAACAGGGTGTTGGTTAGTGCCCCCGAAACACCGGCAACAGCCAGGCTGAACATTGTGTTTTTCTCTTTCAACAGTTTCTCTAGCAGTTGATAAGTATACCAGGGCACAACGCCCACTAAGACCCGAGGAATGAAGCAGATTAATAGAGCAAGCAGACTCCCCTGATCAGTGCCGGGGACAGGGACCAGCGGTGAAAAGACAAAGGAAAGGATGGCCGGTGTCATAGTATTGCTGATAAAGCTGGTGACACCAAATAAAAACCCCAAAGCAGCACCAGCTTTAGGCCCCAAAAGTATAGAGCCGATAATGACTGGTACATGGATAATAGTGGCTTTGATAAAGGCAAGCTGAATGAAGCCAATGGGTGTAAATGCCAGCATCAAAATGATCGCCGAAAACATAGAGACGAGAGCAAGTTTTTTGGTTTTATCTACCGTTTGCATAAAGTCCACCTTCCAGGGTTCAATTATTTCTTGCGGCAGCTGTTACTGTTCCGATTTAATTTATACTATTTTACTGATTTAAATGCCTGGGGTCAATATGAGTAAATCTTTTCTACTATATTATATATTTTTAGCATATCAAAAGAACGGCAGAGTGGGAGCCTCCTCTGCCTTTTTTTATCTGCTGTTCTAATTTTATTGTTGCTTGGTGTAATTTAGTAAGCCGCCAGCCAAAATAATATCTACTTGACGAGGTGTCAGTTGGTGGTTAGCTTTAACTATGCTGCCGGTAGTTTTATTGGCAAGAACCAGCGCAGTCCCGTTTAGAAGCTGCGAAGCCAAATCTGAAACTTCCAGTAAATGGCCCTGGTGAACATTTTCATAGTCTGATTCCGCGTCAAAAGTTAAGGGCAAAATACCGAAGTTAACCAAATTAGCATAATGAATACGCGCAAAGGATTTTGCTAAAACAATTTTAATGCCCAGATACATGGGGACCAGGGCAGCATGCTCGCGGCTTGATCCCTGGCCATAGTTATGGCCGCCCACAATTATGCCGCTGCCGGCAGTTTGCGCCCGTTGTGCAAAATCTGGATCGAGGGCAGAAAAAGCAAATTTACTTAGCGCCGGGACATTAGAACGTAAAGGTAAAATTTTGGCGCCGGCAGGCATAATATGATCAGTTGTAATATTATCTTCAACTTTTAATAGTACGGCTGCCTTGATGGTCTCCGGCAGCTCAGTATTTACCGGTAAGGCTTTAATGTTAGGTCCGCGCACTACTTCCACAGTAGAGGGATCAGCAGCCGGAGGGATTATCATACTATCATCTATTAAAAAGCGTACCGGCATTTCAATCTGCTGCATATTACCAAGTTCACGCGGATCCGCTAAATAGCCCTTCAGGGCTGAAAAAGCAGCCACTGCCGGGCTCACTAAATAAACGCTGGCATCCTGTGTCCCGGAGCGACCGGGAAAGTTACGGTTGAAAGTACGCAGTGAGACTGCACCGGTGGCAGGAGCCTGCCCCATGCCAATACAGGGCCCGCAGGCAGATTCTAAAATACGTGCCCCGGCAGCAATCAACTCAGCTAAAGCACCGTTACGTGCCAGCATTTCCAGAACCTGGCGGGAACCGGGAGCAATAACCAGACTGACATCATCATGTACTTTCTGTCCCCGCAATATCTCGGCCACCTGCATTAGATCTGTATATGATGAATTGGTGCAGCTGCCTATGGCCACCTGATTAACTTTCAGTGTACCTAACTCTTTTACAGTTTTAACAGCATCGGGACTATGCGGACAGGCCACCAGCGGCTCCAACCGGCTAAGGTCTATTACCAATTTCTCGTCATAGGTAGCATTATCATCTGCTGCCAGTTCCACCCATTGTTCTTCACGCCCCTGGGCAGCTAAAAAGCTACGTGTCACCTCGTCACTGGGGAAAATAGAACTGGTAGCTCCCAGCTCTGCCCCCATATTGGTAATGGTGGCACGCTCCGGTACCGACAAACTTTTAACACCGGGGCCGCTATACTCAATAATTTTACCCACGCCGCCCTTCACACTAAGGCGCCGTAAAACTTCCAGAATAACATCTTTGGCGGAAACCCATGCCGGCAGTTTCCCCAACAACTCTACATTAACAACTTTAGGCATAGTCAGATAGAATGGGCCTCCACCCATAGCCACTGCCACATCCAGTCCTCCTGCTCCGATGGCTAACATGCCTAAGCCTCCACCGGTCGGCGTGTGGCTGTCTGAACCTAAAAGAGTTTTACCTGGCACACCAAAGCGTTCTAAATGAACTTGATGACAAATACCGTTTCCAGGACGTGAAAAATAAATACCGTATTTAGCCGCTACAGTTTGCAAATAACGATGGTCATCGGCATTTTCAAAACCTGTTTGTAATGTATTATGATCTACATAAGAAACGGATAATTCCGTCTTTACCTGAGGTATGCCCATTGCTTCAAATTGCAGATAAGCCATGGTGCCTGTGGCATCCTGCGTAAGTGTTTGATCAATACGAATGGCAATTTCAGCTCCAGGCTTCATTTCTCCTGTAACCAAATGAGCCCCAATAATTTTACGTGTTAAATTTTCTCCCACAGTCTATTCCCCCTCTGAATCTTCATCTGAATGTAACATAGGCTTTCCTTTTTTGTCAATGAGCTGATGTTGTCTCATAGATGCAAATATTATCTAGATTATATCATAATTTATAACGGCATGAACTAAAACAGCCAAAATGTATGGCACTGCACTTTGCCTCACATTAGCAGGAATCTGTCAGTCACTTCTAGAAAAAGAAAATAACCATAACATGGAAGTTGGTGAGTATATTGCCTGCCAATTTAACACCGCAGTATTATGCTGCAGAAGAAAAATATAAAAAAGCAACTACTCAAGAAGATAAAATGGCTGCTCTGCAAGAAATGATGGCCACTATTCCCAAGCATAAAGGAACGGAAAAATTACAAGCATCTATAAAAAAGCGACTTGCCCAAATGCGGGAAGAAAGTCAGCAAAAAAAGAAACAAAAAGGCAGTTATAATCCCTTTTATGTGAAAAAAGAAGGTGCAGGACAGGTGGTTTTAACTGGATGCCCCAATACGGGCAAATCTGCCCTGGTGGGTACGCTAACACGAGCTAAAGTAAAAGTTGCAGATTTCCCCTTTACTACGTCCCTGCCGGAAGCAGGAATGATGCGCTATGAGGATATTTGGATTCAACTAGTCGATACACCGCCATTTACAAGCGACAATATTCCTACAGGGTTAACCGGTACTCTGCGGCAAGCCGATGCTTTATTGCTTGTTATTGATTTGAGTACAGATGACTGCTTGGAGCAGCTGGAAACTACCCTGGAACTATTAACAGAAAAAGAGCTAATTGATCCCTCCGGCGAAAACCCAATAGCCCTTCCTTATTTATTGCTAGGAGCAAAAGCAGATCTCGAAAATAGTGCAGACAATCTGGCACTGCTGCAAGAATTGCGTCCGGAAGTAGAAATTATACCTGTTTCCATTTGCCACGATTTAACTTCCCTGCAGCAAAAAATATTTTCCCTGCTTAATATCATTCGCATTTATGGTAAAGCACCAGGTCAAAAACCGGATCTGGAGCGTCCTTTTATACTTAAAGCCGGCTCCACTGTTGTTGATCTGGCCTACCTTATTCACCGTGATTTACCGCAACAGTTTAAAACTGCCCTTGTTTGGGGATCGGCGCGTTTCGACGGGCAGGCCGTCCCGCGGGACTATGTTTTACAGGACAAAGATATTGTAGAACTAAATTAAAATTTATTCTTGTGACTCCAACCTTAAACCTGCCGGGTATCTAAATTTTCTCTATAAAATAATTACAGGGTTTTCAAAAAAGTTACTTCATATAATAATAAGTAATTACTATACTAAAAAAACCTTTTAACGAAAAGACAGAAATGAGGGATCTTGATTGACAGAAAAAGAAAATTTAACAGTAAACATTATCTTACCTAACCAAACAGTAATTAAGAAAAAAGCAGGTCGCAGTTTACTAGAAATTAGCGAGGAAGTGGCAGAATATTATCCCACCGCCATTGTGGCAGCGATTGTCAATAAAAAGATGAAAGATTTAACACATATACCCCCTGATTCTGCCGAGGTAGAATTTTTAGATCTGGGCACTACAGAAGGTGCCAGGATTTATCAGCGCAGCCTGACTTTTTTATTAATTTATGCCACAAAAAAGCTTTTCCCCGAAGCACGCATTGATGTGGAACATTCTCTAGGCAAAGGGCTTTATTGCGAGATCAAAAAAACAAAAGCGCTATCGGCAGAAGATGTAGCTGCTATAGAAGAGAAAATGCGCCAAATTGTGCAGGCAGACCTGCCAATTGAAAAGAAAAAAATATCTCTGCAGCAGGCTATAGATATCTTTAACAAAGAAGGTTTTGAAGACAAAGTTCGCCTTTATAAACGCTGCCCATCAGCAGAATTAACAGTCTACACTTTAGGTGACCTGACAGACTCGTTACATGGATACATGGTGACTCGCACAGGAGTTTTACAACGCTTTGCCTTACAGTTTTGGGCTCCCGGTTTAGTATTGCGTTTTCCAACTGCTGAAGATCCTTTTACAATTCCTCCTTTTGTTGAACAAAATAAACTCTTTGAAATCTTTCGCGAGACAGAAAAATGGTCTGAAATCTTAGGTTTTCATACTGTGGGCATATTAAATGACCGCATTCTTGATCAACAAGGACCTGAAATTATCCGGATTGCTGAAGCACTGCATGAGAAGAAAATCGCACAGATTGCCGATATTATTGCCGCACGCAAAGATGAATTACGCATTATTCTTATTGCAGGCCCCTCTTCTTCCGGAAAAACAACTTTTGCCCAACGGTTACGTATACAGTTGCTGGTTAACGGCATACGCCCTTTCCCTATTTCACTTGATGATTATTTTGTCGACCGGGAAAATACCCCGCTTGATGAAACAAATCAACCTGACTTTGAACATATTGAAGCTATTGATTTAAAATTATTTAATGAGCATTTGTTACGTTTAATAAATGGTGAAGAAGTGGAAATCCCCAAATTTAACTTCCATACGGGCAAACGCGAATATACCGGGCATACTATTAAACTGGAAGATGATCAAATGTTAATCCTTGAGGGTATTCATGGACTCAATGAACGTTTAACAGCATCCATTGCTCGTCAGCAAAAGTTTAAAATATACATTTCAGCCCTTACTGCACTTAATGTTGATTGTCATACCAGAATTCATACTACAGATACGCGCATGCTGCGAAGAATTATCCGTGATCATCAATTCCGCAACTACAGCGCTCAGGAAACAATTCGCCGCTGGCCTTCAGTACGCCGTGGCGAAGAACGCAATATTTTCCATCTCCAGGAAGAAGCCGATATCATGTTTAATTCTCCCTTGTTTACGAACTGGCTGTACTGAAACCATTTGCGGAACCTCTTTTGCAGGCAATCCCGGAAACTGAACCTGAATATATAGATGCAAAAAGGCTTTTACTTTTCCTCTCCAGTTTTGTACCCTTGGGCACCGAACAGATTCCCAATAATTCAATCTTACGTGAATTCATTGGCGGTTCTTGTTTCCATACAAATTAACTAACGGAGCAGCTTCCAGAAAGCTGCTCCGTTAGCTTTTGTTAATTGACAAGATGTGGAATAATATTTACGATAAGGTTAAAAGCATGATGGGAGATGAAATGTGTGGACATTAACAAATTTACGGAAAAAACGCAGCTAGCTCTCCAAGATGCACAAAGTATTGCCATACGTAATAACCATCAAGCTGTTGATGCAGAACATTTACTTGCCGCCCTACTGCAGCAGGAAAACGGGCTTGTACCACGCCTTTTCAGTAGAGCAGGCTTAAATGCAAAAACTGTGCTTACTAAAACAGAACAAATTCTCAATAAAATACCAAAAGTCAAAGGTGCTGCTTCATCATATATTACACCCAGACTTAATCAATTACTAGTACTGGCACAGGATGAAGCAAAAAGGCTCAAAGATGAATATATCAGTGTAGAGCATTTGGTTCTGGCAATGTTTGCGGATGAAAAGATAAAAGAAATGTTGCAAACTCTTGGTTTAACACGCGATAAATTCCTACAGGTACTGGAAGATGTCCGCGGCAATCAGCGTGTTACCAGTACAAATCCGGAAGAAACATATGAGGCATTAGAAAAATATGGCCGCGATCTTACTTTCATGGCAAAACAAAATAAACTTGATCCGGTCATTGGACGTGATGCAGAGATTCGCCGCGTTATACAAGTCCTCTCACGGCGCACCAAAAACAATCCAGTATTAATTGGTGAACCAGGAGTAGGCAAAACTGCCATTGCCGAAGGTTTAGCAAGGCGAATCGTAGCCGGCGATGTACCGGAAAGTTTAAAAAATAAGCGGTTAATTGCCCTTGATATGGGATCACTGATCGCAGGAGCAAAATTTAGGGGAGAATTTGAAGAACGCCTTAAAGCTGTACTGCAAGAAGTAACAAAATCCAATGGGCAAATTATTCTTTTTATAGATGAGCTGCACACAGTAGTGGGAGCAGGCAAAGCAGACGGAGCCATGGATGCCAGTAATATGTTAAAACCAATGCTGGCACGCGGTGAATTACACTGCATAGGAGCAACTACTCTCGACGAATACAGGGAGTATATCGAAAAAGATGCTGCTTTAGAAAGACGTTTTCAGCCGGTGCTTGTTGAGGAGCCTACTGTTGAAGATACTATATCCATTCTGCGAGGGTTGCGGGAACGATATGAATTGCACCATGGCGTACGGATTCAAGATACAGCACTGGTTTCCGCAGCCATTTTGAGCCATCGTTATATTGCGGATCGTTTCTTACCTGACAAAGCCATCGACTTAATTGATGAAGCGGCAGCAAAGCTGCGTACAGAAATAGAAAGTATGCCGGAAGAACTGGAAACGCTGGAAAGACGCATTTTACAACTGGAAATTGAACGTGAGGCCTTACGTAAAGAAAAAGACCAAGGTTCAAAAGAGCGGCTGCAAACTTTAGAAAAAGAAGTGGCCGAGCTTAAAGCAGAGCGTGATGTACTGCGTGCACAATGGGATGAAGAAAAAAGCGTCATTGATAGCTTAAGCTCCCTGCGTGAAGAATTGGAAAATACACGCACTGCGATGGAACAAGCACAGCGTGAATATGATTTAAATAAAGTAGCTGAATATCAGTATGGTAAAATACCCGCCCTGGAAAAGCAAATAAAAGAAGCAGAAGCTAAAATGGGGAGCCGTCACGCCCGCTTAATCAAAGAAGAAGTAACAGCCACTGAAGTAGCTGAAGTCGTCTCTCGCTGGACAGGCATTCCCCTCTCCCGCCTGGTAGAAGGAGAGAAAGAAAAATTATTGCGCCTTGATGAAATATTACACCGGCGTGTTATCGGTCAGGATGAAGCAGTTGAGGCCGTTGCCGATGCCATCATTCGAGCCCGCTCCGGGCTGAAGGACCCCAAAAGGCCAATTGGTTCCTTTATTTTCCTTGGCCCAACCGGTGTGGGTAAAACCGAACTGGCCCGCTCATTGGCGGAGGCTCTATTTGACAGTGAAGACAACATGGTCCGCCTCGACATGAGTGAATATATGGAAAAACATGCTGTAGCACGCTTAATTGGAGCACCCCCGGGATATATCGGCTATGATGAAGGAGGACAACTGACAGAAGCGGTGCGCCGCAAACCTTACAGTGTTTTATTATTTGATGAAATTGAAAAAGCTCACTTTGATGTATTTAATATATTTTTACAAATGCTTGATGATGGCAGGCTGACGGATAGCCAAGGCCGTACCGTTGATTTTAAAAACACTATAATTATCATGACCTCAAATATTGGCAGTATACATCTGCTGGAAAATATAAGCACCAGCGGAGAAATTGCAACTACAGTCAAAGACAAAGTCATGAATGAACTGCGCAGCCATTTTCGCCCGGAATTTCTGAACCGGGTTGATGATATTGTCCTCTTTAAACCCCTCACCCTGGCAGAAACAAAACAAATAGTGGAACTGCAGTTAGAATTATTACGTGAACGCTTAGCTGAACGTTATATAGAGCTTGAGCTAACAGAAGCGGCAAAACACTTCATTGCTACAGCAGCATATGACCCGCTTTATGGTGCGCGTCCCCTTAAACGCTACCTGCAAAAAGAAGTGGAAACTGCCTTGGCAAGAAAGCTAATTGCCGGGGAACTGCCTGAACACAGTACTGTAGTTATTGACCAGCAGCAAAATAAACTGGTATTTACTGTGAGATAAATAGAGAACTATAAATCAAAACGGAGCGTTAAAAAACGCCCCGTTTTTTATAACACAAATTTACAGGCAGAAGTAATTAAACCATTGGCAAACATTAAAATCTGCGATGATTTTATTTTTATATTGCCTAAACAACTGCTGATAGCCTTCTTCGAGATAATGTGACTTCACCCCATGGGAAATGGAAAGATACGCTTCCATATAAGCAGCAAAATGATCGCAAGCCCGGATTAATTCACCATCAAGGGGAAAGTATTGAT
>JAAZJT010000097.1 GCA_012800215.1 Bacillota bacterium
CATAGGCAGGCCCAGTACTTATGCGCCCATTATTTATACCCTTCAAACACGAGGTTACATTATCCGTGAGAAAAAAGTTTTTTTTGCCACTGAGTTAGGGCGTGTTGTGTTGGAACAATTATTAGAATTTTTCCCGGATATTTTAGATGTGGATTTTACTGCTCAAATGGAAGAAGAATTGGATGAAATTGCTGAGGGTAAACAAGAGTGGGTCAGTGTAATAAAAAAATTCTACGGCAATTTTGCCAAAAGGCTGGCTGTAGCAGAAGACCATATGGAAAAAGTAGTAATAGCACCTGAGGAAAGTGATGAGCAATGTCCGCAGTGCGGTAGGAAGCTGGTTTATAAAATGGGGCGTTATGGTAAATTCCTAGCTTGTCCTGGCTTCCCCGAGTGCCGTTTTGCTAAACCAATTATAAAAAAACTGGAGATCAACTGCCCCGATTGCGGCAAACCTTTAGTAGAAAGAAAAACTAAACGTAACAGAAAGTTTTATGGTTGTAGTGGTTATCCAGATTGCAATTTTACCACTTGGGATTTGCCACGAAAAGAAAAATGCCCGCATTGTGGTTACTTAATGGTGCAAAAAGGAAAAGCTATATCGTGTGCCAATAAAGAATGTTCATATAAACAGAAATTAAGTGTGGAAAATAAGGCAAAGTAGTATAGGAGGCATCAGGTGAATAAAATTATAGTTGTGGGCGGCGGCTTAGCTGGAGCTGAGGCAGCTTGGCAGGCAGCCCAAAGAGGAATAAGCGTTCTGCTTTATGAAATGCGGCCGCAGAAAATGACGCCGGCACATCATGGTGAAGATTTAGCCGAATTAGTATGCAGCAACTCATTTCGTGGTGCTTCGTTGGAAAATGCCGTTGGTTTATTAAAGGAGGAAATGCGTAAATTAAATTCCCTGATAATGGCCAAAGCAGATGAACATGCTGTTCCGGCAGGCGGAGCCTTGGCAGTGGACCGCTCAGCTTTTTCTCAGGCGGTTACAGCCGCTATTAAGGAACATCCATTTATTACTCGTATCACAGAAGAAGTAACAAGCATTCCTTCAACAAAAGATGGACCTGTCATAATTGCCACGGGACCTTTGACTGCACCGGCCTTAGCATCGCAAATTGGCAGCTTAACAGGCCAGGAATCTCTTTATTTTTATGATGCTGCAGCTCCTATTGTTACGGCTGAATCTTTGGATATGGAACTTATTTTCCGTGCTTCACGTTATAATAAAGGTAGTGCTGATTATCTAAACTGCCCCATGAACAAAGAAGAGTATCATGCTTTTTATAATGCTCTGGTGACTGCCGAGGCGCATCCGGGGCATGGAGAGATGGAAGAATTAAAATATTTTGAAGGCTGTATGCCTGTAGAGGTAATGGCTGCACGAGGTTTTGAGACATTATTATATGGTCCTCTAAAGCCAGTTGGTCTTCCCGATCCACGTACTGGTAAGCTTCCCTTTGCTGTTGTACAACTACGACAGGATGATGCCGCAGCCACGCTATACAATATGGTTGGGTTTCAGACTCGCCTGCGTTGGCCGGAACAGAAACGTGTTTTCCGCATGATACCTGGTTTGGCCAATGCTGAGTTTGTACGTTATGGTGTTATGCACCGCAATACTTATATTAATTCTCCATTAGTGTTGCAGCCAACTTTACAGTTTGCTTCAGAGCCACAGCTCTTTTTTGCCGGACAAATAACCGGTGTTGAAGGCTATGTGGAATCGGCAGCCATGGGTTTAATTGCCGGTATAAATGCTGCGCGTATAGTAAATGGGAAGGAACCTTTGGTTTGGCCGCGTGAGTGTGCTCACGGTGCTTTAACGTATTATATTACTGCAACTAATCCGGGACATTTTCAACCAATGAATATTAATTTTGGTTTACTGCCACCACTTGCGCAACGTGTACCTAAGAAGGAAAGAAAACTGGCTTTGGCTAAGCGTGCTCTGACAGTATTAGAAGCTTGGCAGCACCAGAATTTGCCTTGAGTTAGTACAATTTGCAGTATTCTCCAATTCTTACTTGCATTGCTTCCTTTTAATATGATAAAATATTTTGAAAAAGGAGATTGCCGTCGAATGAATGATTGGTTAGACGGTTTTATTCGCCATCTGCAAGTGGAAAAAAATGCATCATACCATACCGTTCGTAATTATGCTGAGGATATTGTGCAGTTCCTATTCTTTTTAGATACCGAAGCACGTATCCCGCTTCAGCGGATAAACTATCTAACATTACGAACTTTCCTGGCACTACTTAAGGAAAAGAAATATGAACGGCGTACCGTTGCACGTAAACTATCTGCCATTCGTTCCTTCCTGCGCTATTTAAATAGGGAAGGATTATTACAGGATAAAACCTGGTCTACTGTTTCTACCCCTCGGGTGGGGAAAAAATTGCCTACCTTCCTTTATGTAGAAGAAATCTTAAGGTTGCTTGCAGCGCCTGATGTGCAAACTATAGCCGGCAAAAGAGATGCAGCAATTCTTGAAGTTCTTTATGCATCGGGTGTAAGGGTTAGCGAACTTGTGGCATTAAATGTAGAGACGGTTGATTTAGCTGAGGGGCAGTTTATTGTTTATGGCAAAGGGGCAAGGGAAAGGATAGTTCCCTTAGGCGCTTTTGCCTGCCGAGCAGTGCAGATATACCTGCAGGAGGCAAGACCGGAATTATTACGTAAAAACCACAGAGGTGAAAACGAAAAAGCATTGTGGCTTAATAAATACGGTACACGGCTGACAGACAGAGGCGTAAGGCGCATAGTAGAGAAATATGTGCGGCAGGTTAGCACAAGTAAAGGAATAAGTCCCCACAGCATTCGACATAGTTTTGCAACGCACATGCTAAACGCCGGCGCAGATTTAAGAGCTGTGCAAGAATTATTAGGACACCTTAATGTATCTACAACACAAATTTACACACATATTACGCGGGAGCAGCTGAAAGAAGTTTACCAAGAAGCTCATCCGCGAGCATAAGGAGTGTATTATGTTTCAGGCAACAACAATTGTAGCTGTCTTAAAGGACGGTCGTTGTGCTCTGGCCGGTGATGGTCAGGTTACTTTTGCTGGCAACACAATTATGAAAAATAATGCAGTAAAAGTTCGCCGTATTTATCACGGAAAGGTACTTGCCGGTTTTGCCGGCTCGGTTGCTGATGCTTTTACTTTGTTTGAAAAATATGAAGAGCAGTTAGATAAGTACCAGGGTAATTTACGCCGGGCTGCTGTTGAGTTAGCTAAAGAGTGGCGCATGGATCGAGTTTTGCGCCGGCTGGAGGCGCTTCTGATTGTGGGTGATGTGCAAAACTTGTTAATTATCTCCGGAAACGGAGAGATTATAGAGCCTGATGATGGTGTTACCGCTATAGGTTCCGGTGGCTCCTATGCTTTGGCTGCAGCCAGGGCGTTGTACCGCCATACCAATCTGGATGCCGGTGAAATTGCCAAAAAGGCATTGGAAATTGCAGGAGAAATTTGTATCTATACAAATGACAGAATTGTGCTGGAGGTACTATAAGTGGTAAATTTTAAACACGGAAATAAAGAAGATCTAACCCCCAGACAAGTCGTTGCTGAATTAGATAAATATATTGTTGGGCAAAAAGATGCTAAAAAATGTGTAGCTGTTGCTTTGCGTAACCGCTACCGGCGCAAACTGCTTTCCACTGATTTTCGTGATGAAGTTTTTCCTAAAAATATTATCATGATCGGTCCCACCGGCGTGGGAAAAACGGAAATAGCGCGCCGCTTGGCAAAATTAGTAAATGCCCCCTTTATAAAAGTTGAAGCAACTAAATTTACAGAAGTAGGATATGTAGGACGTGATGTGGAAACAATGGTGCGCGACCTAGTAGAGACAGCTATTCGTATTATTCAGTCAGAGAAAATGGCTAATGTAGAGGAAAAGGCGCACCAGTTAGCAGAAGAACGATTATTAAACCTATTACTGCCGCGTCCACATAAAAAACAAAAACAACAAAACCCCTTTGGTTTATTATTTTCTTCAGCAGAACAGCCTGAAGATTCTAAAGAAGGTGAAGTGGAAAAGGAAAATTTGAGGGATTATCAGCAAAAGAGAAATAAATTGGCCCAACAGTTGCAAAATGGTGAATTAGAAGATAATATAGTAGAATTGGAAGTAGATGAAAGACCGCCCATGATGGAAATAATTCCTGGTGCAGGCCTAGAGGAATTAGGGGTAAATTTCCAGGACTTAATGGGGCAGTTTTTACCTAGGCGTAAGAAAAAAAGACGTCTTACAGTAGCTCAAGCCAGAAAGATATTACATCAAGAAGAAGCGCAAAAATTGATAGATATGGATGAGGTATATGCTGAAGCGATAGAGAGAGCAGAACAATCGGGTATTATTTTTCTCGATGAAATTGACAAGATTGCTGGATCTGATATTAAGGGATCGCCAGATGTTTCCCGCGAAGGAGTACAGCGAGATATTTTGCCTATTGTGGAAGGTTCTACAGTAATGACAAAATATGGCCCCGTTAAGACTGACTATATTTTATTTATCGCTGCAGGAGCTTTTCATATTAGCAAACCTTCTGATTTAATACCAGAATTGCAAGGGCGTTTCCCCATACGTGTAGAACTAGATAGTTTAACAGAGAATGACTTTTACAGAATTTTGACGGAACCGGAAAATGCTTTGTTAAAACAGTATAAAGAGTTATTAGCCACAGAAGATGTCACAGTTATTTTTACTGAAGACGCCATTAGGGAAATAGCAAAGACTGCCTGTTTTTTAAATCAGGAAATGGAAAATATCGGCGCCAGACGACTGCATACAATCCTGGAAAAAGTATTAGATGACCTTTCTTTTTCGGCACCAGAGATTGCAGGGCAAAAAGTTACGGTGACTGACCAGTATGTTCGGGATAAATTACAGCAAATTGTACAAAATAAGGATTTAAGCAGGTATATTTTGTAATTTAAAAGAGAAAGGAATGATCATATGTCAATAGAAGAACTTTTAGAGAAATCCCGTCGCATTAATAAAATCTTGCAAAAAACAGCGGGGCAACATGTTGATTTTGAGGAAGTTGCCAGTGTTTTAAAGAGTGTGATTAATGCCAACACTTATATTGTTGATCGCAGTGGGAAAATTTTAGGATCTTCTTTAGTTGAAGACTATGATGTGGAATTGGTAAGTGAAAAAACAACTGAGCCTGTCTTCCCAGCTGAATATAATAACCAACTTCTGGGTTTTGACGAGGCAAAAGTAAACTTTAAAACTGCGGAAGCAGAAACTCCTTTTCCACACAAAATTACAACTATTGTTCCTATTTTAGGAGGGGGAAAAAGATTAGGCACTCTAGTATTGGTACGCTCCAATGAAGAGTTTATTCCACAAGACTTAATCTTGGCAGAATACGGTGCTACTGTAATCGGTATGGAAATACTGCGTACACGGGCTGATAAAATTGAAGAAGAAGCACGTAATAAAGCAGTGGTGCAAATGGCTATTGGCACACTTTCATATTCTGAATTAGAAGCTGTAGAAAACATTTTTGCTGAACTTAACAGTGACGAAGGAATATTAGTGGCCAGTAAAATTGCAGATCAGCTAGGTATTACCCGTTCTGTTATTGTAAATGCTCTGCGTAAATTCGAAAGTGCCGGTGTTATTCAATCCCGCTCCTTAGGAATGAAAGGCACATATATTAAAGTACGTAATCCTTACCTGCTCGAACAATTGGAGAAAAGAAAAGCCGTAACGATGTAATAAAGACGCACAAGTAACTGCTTGTGCGTCCTTATTTTCTCTTAACAGGTTTGCTGGAGAAGACATTCTTTGTTCTTGCCTTGTCATAAAAATTGTCTTTGCTGGTTATATTATACTGTTATTATCTATTTGTCATTCAACATGGCGCTGGAGAGGTGGCAGGTGAGAAAAAAGAAAAGATATGGTTGGTCTTTAGATAAAAAGTCATTTTGGCTTGGCGTTACCAGTATTCTGATTATTATTATAGTTATCGGCAGCCTCGCATTAAGGGCCCTGTCAGAATACGGCTTAACAGTTTATCTTAACAGTGAGGAGATAGCAAAAAGTATTCAGGAACAAGTTATGCTTTATGCAGAGCAGGAGATACCGCAAATGATTGAAGACGCCAAAGCAGAAATCCCGCGCATTATCGAGTCGGAAGTGCAGGCGCAACTATCTGATCGTATGGAGATTGCCGGTTTTGTCTTTACCATGCCGGCGGAGTTAGTGGAACAATTGACTAAAAATATGCAGTCTAATGTGGCAAAAACTACAGGAAAAATTTTGGATGGCTTAAACACACACATTTTAACAAATCAGTTGGGAAATAATGTTTATGAAATGGTAAAACAGGCAATCACAGGAGAATTACAAAGCCAGACACTCCAAGTTTATTTCTTCGACAGAATTCCTGTTAAAGTACGGCTGAGGGTGAAATAAATGCAGGTAGAACATTGCCATTTCTAACAAACTATGTTATACTACAAGACGGTGTAAAACTAAACACGCTTCAGGATAGGTGCAGCTGTGCCAATATTAGGTTCTGTACTTAGATGAA
>JAAZJT010000098.1 GCA_012800215.1 Bacillota bacterium
CGGCGTACACTCAGCCGCCGTCTCCTCTAATTTTCCTAATAGCTTGTCTGTTTTAAGTGTTTTTACTTTCCGTTAATCCAAAAATCGGTTACTTTTTTGTAGGTTAAAAGTTCTTCATCCTTGAAAAATAGTTTTATTTCTCTCTCCGCACTTGTCGCTGAGTCAGAACCATGTACAACATTGTTACCCATATACATGGCATAATCACCACGGATAGTGCCTGGCGCAGCAACAGCTGGATTGGTTTGTCCCATCATGGTCCGCACGACAGAAATAGCATTTAAGCCTTCCCAGACCATGGCAACTACCGGGCCAGAAGTAATGAAATCAATTAGCTCATTATAAAAAGGTTTTCCCTGATGTTCACCATAATGTTTAGCCGCCAGCTCTTGTGAAACTTGCATAAGCTTTAGACCAATCAACTTTAGACCTTTTTTCTCAAAACGGCTGATAACCTCGCCAACTAAAGAGCGCTGCACACCATCCGGTTTTACCATTACAAAAGTTTTTTCCAATCTTGACACTCCTTATCCTGCTAGTATGTAATTAGCGGTCTATCATCTTCTATAATTCTCTTCTCCTGCTCTTTTGCCTTACGAATATCTTTGGGAATGGCAAACATGGCACGATGCGTTTCACCATCATAAAACTTCAACTCTGTAATTTTTCTTTCCTTTAAACGCCGATTAATCTCTTCTTCTGCAATTTGCAGCGGGTCCAAGGTCTTGGCAGCAAGGGCAAAACCCCATGTGGAATCATAAGAAGGGATGAAGTTCCAATAGGAACGTACAATGGGAAAAGCAGTTGTTAAGGTATTGCAAATTGCTGCATGACACTCAATGAGACGGGGATTAAATGAACCTGCCTGGAGTGCTATCAGGCCGTCAGCGGCTAGCCTTTCAGAGGCAATTTTATAAAATTGCTTGGTAAACAATAAGTAAGACGGCCCATCATCCAAGGGTTCCGTAAGGTCCATGAAAATAATATCAAAAATTTCATCAGTTTTTTTAAGATATTTGCGTGCATCCATATAATGAACCTGCACCTTTGGATCACTAAACGCACCTTGATGCCACTCGGGCAGATATTCTTTACATAGTTCCACTACTTCACGATCAATATCAACCATTACTATTTGTTCAACGCTCGGATGACGAAGAATTTCACGAAGTACAGCCCCTTCGCCACCACCAACAATCATTACATTTTTTGGCGCAGGGTGTAAAATCATGGCCGGCTGAATCAAAGTTTCATGGTAGATATATTCATCATATTGTGAGGATTGGATTTTACCGTCGAGAATTAGACAGCGACCATAAAAATCAGTATCAATAATCTCCACTGTCTGATATTTTGTCTGACCACTGTAAATAAACCTTTCCACGCCATGCATATGCGCCTGGGTAGGGTGAGTATACTCAATAAACCACTTCCAGGTTGGAGCACTCATGCTTCTTCCTCCTTTCAGTTAGAAGTTTGCCGCTTTAACGGAGGCTTCATCCTGAAACATACCACGCTTGATTTCTTTTGCATCAATACGTTGGGCAGCAAAGTACTCTTTTAAATAATTACATGAAATCCATGGATCAACTTTTTCCCCGCACGTAAAGACATCTACGGCGGCATAACCAAGTTCGGGCCACGTGTGAATAGCCAGATGTGATTCCGAAATTACCACTACTCCGCTAACACCCTGGGGACTGAATTTATGGAATGCTACTTCCCGGACTTCAGCGCCGGCTTCCAACGCTGCGTCAACCATTGTCCTTTCGATCCTTTCTATATCATTTAGGATTTCCGCTGGACAACCATAAAATTCAGCCAAAACGTGACGACCTAATGCGCTCATTTCTGAAGCCTCCTTTATTTTTTTTTCGCCCACGGGGGACGTAATCTACCAGTAAACAATCAAGTTAAATTGTAACAAATTCACGGGAAATGTCAATGCATAGTGTGAAATTTTTTCTTTACCCGTAAGTAAATCATTTTACACTGTTTTTCTAATTGTTTACGCTGTTTTTCTCTCTCTTAATGCTCTGCTTCGTTTCAACAGGCAACCAATAGTTAATTGCGTAAGCTGTGTATGGGTGCTGGAATACGCCCGCCACGCCGAACAAAATCAGCTGAGGAAAAAGAGTTTAAAGGCATAACTGGAGCACGGCCTAATAAGCCGCCAAACTCCACATATTCACCAACCTGTTTTCCAGGGGCAGGAATAATCCTTACCGCTGTTGTTTTATTGTTAATTACACCAATAGCTGCTTCATCAGCAATGA
>JAAZJT010000099.1 GCA_012800215.1 Bacillota bacterium
CATAATTCATGTCGGCGGAGGCTCGTTGTCAACAACACCGTAACACCGTGGAATAAATGTGATTTCAAGTGGGCGTCCTTTCAGGATTGGTGAAATTATTTTTTCCCTACAGTGGGTTGACACTATCTAAATGCAGGTAGAACATTGCCATTTCTAACAAACTATGTTATACTACAAGACGGTGTAAAACTAAACACGCTTCAGGATAGGTGCAGCTGTGCCAATATTAGGTTCTGTACTTAGATGAAGGAAGCGGAAGCTAAACAGAGAGGGGGTGCAGGAGTATGTCCGTAGTTTCCATGAAACAATTATTGGAGGCTGGCGTTCATTTTGGACACCAGACTCGCCGCTGGAACCCTAAAATGAAACCTTACATTTTTACGGAAAGAAATGGCATCTATATTATAGATTTGCAAAAGACCGTAAGAATGCTTGGGGATGTTTATAATTATGTTCGTGATTTAGCCAAAGACGGCGGTAAAATAATGTTTGTAGGAACGAAAAAACAGGCGCAGGAATCCATTCAGGCTGAAGCAGAGCGCTGTGGTATGTTTTATGTTAACCAACGCTGGTTAGGCGGTATGTTAACTAACTTTGAAACTATCCGCAAACGCGTAAACCGCATGATGGAATTAGAAAAAATGGAAGAAGAGGGCATATTTGACGTCCTGCCCAAAAAGGAAGTAATTCAACTTCGTCATGAATTAGACAAGCTGAATAAGTTCCTATCGGGTGTGCGTAATATGCGAACTCTACCTGATGCTTTGTTTATTGTGGATCCACGCAAAGAAAGAATAGCTGTGGCAGAAGCACGCAAGCTAAATATTCCCATCATTGCCATTGTAGATACTAATTGCGATCCGGATGAAATTGATTACATTATTCCCGGTAATGATGATGCAATTCGTGCCGTTAAGCTAATTACAGGGTGCTTAGCAGATGCTGTCCTGGAAGGGCTTGAAGGACGCCAGGATCATGTAGCGGTCGACGAGCAGAAGGATGCTAATGACGACCAGCCGGAAGGGTAAGTTGCAAAGGCTCATAAATGGCGGCCGGGCGTTATAAAGCCCGGCCTTTTATACCTAGAAAATTTTCAACAGCTTTGGCTGCTGCAGTAAGCTAAATGTTAACTTATGTGCTGCTTAAAACTGACGTATTGGAGGGGATTAGATGATTTCCGCATCAGTTGTAAAAGAACTACGTGAAAAAACAGGTGCCGGCATGATGGACTGTAAAAAGGCACTGGTGGAAACGGGTGGCGATTTAGAAAAAGCCATTGAGTATTTACGTGAAAAAGGCTTGGCCGCTGCGGCCAAGAAGGCCGGTCGCGTGGCAGCTGAAGGTCTGGTTGATTCCTATATACATATGGGTGGCCGCATAGGCGTTTTGGTAGAAGTAAACTGTGAAACAGACTTCGTGGCCAGAACTGATGAATTTCGCGCTTTTGTCCGTGATATTGCCATGCAAATAGCTGCTACAAATCCTCAGTATTTATCACGCGAAGATGTGCCTGCAGAAGTTTTGGAAAAAGAACGTGAAATTTTAAGAGTACAAGCTCTTAATGAAGGGAAACCTGAAAAAGTTGTAGAAAAAATAGTATCTGGTCGCATAGAAAAGTTTTATAAGGAAAATTGCCTCCTTGAACAAGCTTTTATTCGTGACACAGACATTACCATTACTGATTTAGTAAAAGAAAAAATCAGCAAAATTGGGGAGAATATTTCTATCCGCCGCTATGTCCGCTTTGAAATGGGCGAAGGATTAGAAAAAAAGGAAAGTAATTTTGCTGAAGAGATAGCACAAATGACGAAGTCCTAATTGACAGCATAATTTTTTGGACAACGTAAAAAAGAGCACTCCGGTGTTCTTTTTTTACAGGAAAATACATATTCATGTTGAATATTTGACTGGAGGGTATGCTGCTCAGATGGAGAAAGCTGTATATCAACGTATTATACTTAAGTTAAGTGGAGAAGCATTGGCCGGGGAGCGTGGTTTCGGCATTGATGCGGATGTGCTCCGTGATATCGCCGAACAGGTGGCAGAAGTTTGGAAGATGGGTGTGGAAATTGCAATTGTTGTTGGTGGAGGTAATATTTGGCGTGGTGCACCGGCGGGTGAACGGGGAATGGACCGGGCCACTGCAGATTATATGGGAATGCTGGCAACTGTCTTGAATGCTATGGCACTGCAGGATGCTTTAGAAGCATTAGGAGTTACTACACGTGTTCAAACAGCTATCGAGATGCAGCAGGTTGCAGAACCTTATATCCGCCGACGGGCAATTAGACATTTGGAAAAGGGGCGCGTTGTAATTTTTGCCGGGGGAACTGGTAACCCCTATTTCTCCACAGATACCACTGCTGCTTTACGTGCAGCGGAGATAGAAGCTGAGGTAATTTTGCTGGCAAAAGGTAAAGTAGATGCCGTTTATGATGCGGATCCATTAATTAACCCCGATGCTAAAAAGTTTACAAAGTTAACATATATAGATTTGATTAACAAAGGCTTGGGAGTAATGGATTCAACTGCCGCATCCCTCTGTATGGATAATAAAATTCCGCTTATTGTCTTTGGTCTAAATAAATCCGGCAATATCAAAAAAGTTTTGCTGGGTGAAGAAATTGGGACATATGTAAAGGGGGAATAATAATGATTAATGATGTTCATCAAGATGCCAAGAACAGAATGGAAAAGGCAGTTAGTGCCCTAAAAAAAGATTTGGCAACACTTAGGGCAGGACGAGCAACCCCAGCGTTGCTAGATAAGATTATGGTAGAATACTATGGAACTCCAACTCCCATTAATCAATTGGCTAGTATTTCTACACCGGAACCTCGGCTATTGGTGATACAACCTTGGGATAAAAATGTTGTACCTGAAATTGAACGTGCTATTATAAAATCAGACTTAGGGTTAAATCCTATTAGTGACGGTTCTATTATTCGTCTGCCTATTCCACAGCTAACAGAAGAAAGAAGAAAAGAACTTGTAAAAACTTGTAAGAAGAAAGCTGAGGAAGGTCGCGTTGCTATTCGCAATATACGGCGCGATGCGAACGATAGTTTAAAGCGTTTGGAAAAGGAAAGTAGTATAACTGAAGACGAATTACATAAGGCACAGGATGAAGTGCAAAAATTGACTGACAAGATGGTAGGAGAAGTGGATAAAATTTTAGCTGAAAAAGAGAAGGAAATTATGGAGATTTAAACATGGCAGGGGAAAATTTACCTGATGTTCTTGGGCTTAATCTGGCAGAAGCCATTGTTATTCTAGAGAATAGAGGGATTATTCCACAGCTTCAGCGTACTGCTCCCCCGCGTGGTTCTGGGGGCGGTAAGGAAAGAGTGGTAAGGGTACTTCCGGTCAAGAACGGTGTGCTGGAATTAACCGTGGCAGCTGAGAATTGGGGTTATTAACATAGAGAGGCGCGTACTTAAAACCCCCTCACTCGAGGGGGTTGCTCTTATCTAAGACTGAGGTGGATGAGTTTGTCTTTTTCCTGGAAGAAAGTATTTTCAAAAAAAAATAAGCAGACCGAAATTTCTCCAGACAGTGTTCCCAAGCATATTGCCATCATTATGGATGGTAATGGGCGCTGGGCTGCTCAGCGCGGTTTGCCGCGGACTGCCGGCCATCATGCAGGCATGGTGGCTTTGCGGCGCACAATTCGGGCAGCTGATGAGTTTGGTATTAAGGTGTTAACAGTTTATGCCTTCTCTACAGAGAATTGGAAAAGGCCAGTTGCAGAAGTTGATTTTCTTATGCGCCTGCCCAGTGAGTTTTTGCGGACTGATTTGCCTGAACTGATAGCAAAGAATGTAAAGGTGATTATGTCTGGTTCCCGTACAGGATTACCGCGACATACTATTAAAGCCGTAGATGAAGCTATTAGTAAAACGGCAAATAATACGGGAATGATCCTCAACTTTGCCCTAAACTATGGGAGTAGGGCTGAAATTGTGAAAGCAGTACGCGAAATTTCTCAAGCTGTAGCGGCGGGTTCCCTACAGGTTAATGAGATAAATGAAAAAATAGTTGCTGACCACTTATATACAGCCGGCCTGCCTGACCCGGATTTACTAATTCGACCCAGTGGTGAAATTCGCCTCAGTAATTTTCTACTTTGGCAGTTGGCATATGCAGAACTATGTTTCGTTGAAGTTTATTGGCCTGATTTTAAACGGGAGCATTTACTGGCTGCTATTGAAGCTTTTTCTCAGCGGGACAGACGTTTTGGAACAATAAAGCTATAGGGGGAATTAAATTTATGCTTAAGCAGCGACTGCTGAGTGCTCTCGTCGGCATACCCATTGTTATTTTCTCCATTTGGAGC
>JAAZJT010000100.1 GCA_012800215.1 Bacillota bacterium
CATAATTCATGTCGGCGGAGGCTCGTTGTCAACAACACCGTAACACCGTGGAATAAATGTGATTTCAAGTGGGCGTCCTTTCAGGATTGGTGAAATTATTTTTTCCCTACAGTGGGTTGACACTATCGTGCAAATTTTAACCACTTTACTTTTGTGCGATTATGCTTTATAATTACTAGGTAACATGCCGAAGTGGCGGAATTGGCAGACGCACTTGACTCAAAATCAAGCGGTCTCACGGCTGTGTGGGTTCGAGTCCCACCTTCGGCACCAATTGATTTTTAAAGGCTTCCCGGATTTGGGAAGCCTTTTTTTCTTATCTACATAGTTACTGGCAATTTATCATGACTTTTTCCTATATTATATTTTTGAGTAATAACATTTATCCCGCTCGGCACAACTACAGCCACTGCTGCAGCAGAAGCTTTCACCTTTAGCGCTCTTAATAAACATTCTGGCTATAACAAACGCAGCCAAGCCAAAAATTAAGGTTCCTAAAATCCAATTAATCATATGCTATTTCTACCTCCTTGACTTTTACCTAATCCGGCAATGACTGTAAACTTAACCTAGCCCGAATAAACTGCCAATCTGATAAATAAGAAAAGCTACTAACCAGGCCACAACCGTCTGATATCCTACGGCAAACCAGGCCCATTTCCAGGAATTCATCTCTCTTTTGATAGCCCCAAAGGCGGCGATACACGGCATATACAATAGCGTAAAGGCCATAAAGGCGTATGCCTTTAGTGGTGTAAAGTATGTTTGCAAAGTAGAAATTAGTTCCACAGAACCCTCTGCCACTTCTCCTACGGCCAGAAGAATACCTAAAGTAGTAACTACGACCTCTTTGGCCAACAAACCTGCCAGAATGGCAACAGCCGAGCGCCAATCACCAAACCCCAACGGGGCAAAGATAGGTGCAATTACTGCACCAATAACGCCTAAGATACTCCGGGCTGGGTCTTCTACCATTTGAAAAGAGAAGTTGAAAGATTGAAGGAACCAAATAAGAACTGCGGCGGCAAAAATCACAGTACCGGCCTTAGTAATAAAATCTTTGCTTCTATCCCACATATGAATCATTAAACTTTTTAAAGTAGGAATACGGTAAGGTGGCAGTTCCATAACAAAGGGTGCAGCCTTACCTTTAAAAACTGTTTTTTTCAACAAAACACCGGAAAGAATTGCTACCAAAATTCCGAGCAAGTAAATAGAGAAAACTACTCGGCTTTGGTTTGTCGCAAAAAATGCTGCGGCAAAAAGCGCATAAACAGGCAGTTTTGCACCACATGACATAAACGGTGTAAGGATGATTGTCAGGCGCCGGTCTTTTTCATCTTCCAGTGTTCTGGTTGCCATTACAGCAGGTACACTGCAGCCAAAACCCAGGAGCATGGGTATGAAGGACTTGCCACTTAAACCGAGTTTTTTGAAAAAGTAATCCATGATAAAAGCGGCACGAGCCATGTATCCGCTATCTTCCAGGATAGCAAGAAAGAAAAAAAGAATCATAATCTGAGGCACATAAATAAGTACGCTACCTACACCGCCAACAACACCGTCGATAACCAAGCTATGGAGCCAATCGGCTGCTCCGGCAGCTTCCAGCCAAACAGAAAGCAATCCGACCACTTTTTCATTAAAAAAGACTTCGATGTAGTCTACGGCAAATGTGCCTACCGTTCCAAAAGTTACTCTAAAAACGGTATACATAATTGCTAAAAACAAAGGGATTGCTAAAATCCTGTTAGTAACTATACGGTCAATTTTATCTGATACGGTCAAGGCACCGCTTGGCCTCTTTCTTTTAACTGTTTTGCTGACAATTTGGGAGATATATCTATACCTCTCATCGGCAAATATTGACTCTACATCACTGTCATACTCCCTTTCCAAATTTTCACGGTAGGGTTTTATCGCCTTCAGGAGTGCATCTGAGGCATTAATTTTGGCAAATACCTTTTCATCATTTTCCAGTAACTTTAGAACTACCCACCTGGGGTTAAAGTCCATCCTCTTGATATGAGAAATTAAAATTTTTTCGGTTACCTTTATGTTTTGTTCGATCTTATCTGGGAAAATAGCCTGTGAGGGTTTTATTAAGCCGGCAGCAGATGCTGTTTTTGCCACTTGAAGGGCTTTATGCAACAATTCGTTAATGCCCTTGCCTTTGGTTGCAACTGTAGGAATAAAAGGTATCCCTAAAGTTCGTTCCAGGGCTTGAATGTCAATCTTATCTCCTTGTGCTTCAATTTCATCCATCATATTTAGAGCAACAACCACAGGCAAACCAAATTCCATCAACTGGGTGGTGAGATAAAGATTTCGTTCAATATTGGTGGCATCGACAATATTAATAACCACATCAGGTTTTTCGTCTAAAAGATAATCTCTTGCGATAACTTCCTCCAAGCTATAGGGAGACAAAGAATATATCCCCGGCAAATCGATTATTTTAACATCTTCCTTTAATCTTTTAACCTTCCCCTCTTTTTTTTCCACTGTAACACCCGGCCAGTTACCTACATATTGGGTACTCCCGGTAAGTTCATTGAATAGAGATGTTTTCCCACTATTGGGGTTACCAACTAGAGCAAATTTTAATGACATCTGTTGCAATCTCCTTTTGCTTAATAAAAAGTAATTAATAGTTTTTGTTACTCCACAAGAATTTTTTTTGCATCTGCTCTTCTAAAAGCAAGCTCATATCCCCTTATATTAACTTCAATGGGATCGCCCAGGGGTGCTACTTTGCGCACTAACACTTCAACCCCACTGGTTACTCCCATCTCCATAAGCTTTCGTTTAACTAAGCCCCCTCCTAAAATCCTGGTAATGACTCCTTTGTCGCCGGGCTTTAATTCATTTAAAGATTTTTGCACAGTTAACTACCCCTTTCTTTATATCTGTAATTAAACTTGTAAAATGTTAGACTAGGCTAACATTTTACGCAAAAAAATAGGTACTCAGATGCTTACCATTATTTTAATAGGATCAGGCTAGAAGCAGACCCAATTACATTGCCTGCAGCATCCCCTGCTGGTTTATCTGCTAAGAATCCATTTTCATTTCTTGAACCTTGATCATATATTCTTCTACTTTTTTCAGCGTTACCGGACTTACGATATGTTCCATTAAACAAGCATCCTTATCAGCCGTCTGGTAATCAACGCCTATTACCTCAACTAAAAACTGTCTCAACATACGATGGCGGTTTCTAACTTCTACGGCATGTTTTTTACCTGCACTTGTCAATTCAATGGGACCGTAGCTTTCCTGAAGGACTAAACCCATGCTCTTCAATTTATTTACTGTGATGGTAACGGTTGATTTGGCGATATTTAATTTATCCGCAATATCGGTTACTCTGGTCTCGTTTTCTTTTTCTTCAAGCTCAAGGATTACCTCAAGATAATCTTCTAAAGTAGGGGTTAACGTAATTGTTTCTACCAACTATTTCACCTGCCTACATTAAAGTTTGATTAGCCTAACTTTTATTAAATTTTATACCAAGTTATTATGTCTGTCAATATTTAAATTAACTTATTAACCTCTCCATTAATACACATAATAAAATAGTCAGTGAAAAGGAAGTAAAATAAAGCAATGCACTCCCAATGACAGGATACGCCAGTTTTTTGTCGAGCTATTAATTAGTGAATTGGATATTTTAGACAGATTTATTAAATATGGTAAAACAAAGGGCTATTTGCACCCCGTCCCTCAATATTCGATTCATTAAAATACTAAAATACTTTTCTAAAAATCCTTTTCACCTCTATTTTGTTGACACCTTTTTGTCTTACTTTAACTATGATACAATGAGGTCATAAACTGAGGTGATTTATATGGGATGCCTGCTGTGGGTTATTCTATTCGTATTGTGCTGGCCCTTAGCCTTATTATTTCTATTCTTGTATCCAATTGCATGGCTTCTTTTGCTGCCGTTCAGATTATTTGGCTTTGCGGTGGGATTTATTCTTGAATTTATTTGGTTGGTGGTTACGCTTCCCTTAAAGCTTTGGAGACTACTATAGCCTGCCGGAAAACTTTTCCGGCATAATCATAAAAAATGCCCGGTTAATAAAACCGGGCATTTTATGCTACATAATCGGATCTAAACCTAAAGCAGGATGTTCTTTTTCGGTAAGGAATTTTAGCACTTCGTCAATATCTGTAGATATAGTTTCATCACAAATCATATCAGCGAAGTTGTCAATACCGTATAGTTCCATTGCTGTTTCGTTTAATTTATCTGCCACTTCATCTTTCAATTCTTTCGGCATCCAGACTATCCTGGCTATACCGCCTTCTGCTTTCATAAATTTTTTCGATGCAATGAAGTGCCGGCCATGCCCCATAAAGCCAGGTGTCTGCACCCCGCCGCCGGTCATGGAAGCCAATTCACCAAAAGTCATACCTACAGGCGTTGCCTGTGAGTATTCTCTGTTAACAATAACTACACCATTTGCTTCGGGGAAAATACTGCAGATGCACTCAAAACAGCCGCAGGAAGTCATGGGATCTTCTAAAATACTGTAGAGAGCGACACGGGAAACTTTGCCCTGGGAAGCACTATCTACAGCCTTGTTTACTTCTTCCCAAACCCCTTTTGCTTCATCTTCAACTCCCTGCTTGGGTACATCCTGACAAGGGCCATTTGGGTTTAATTCTTTAGTAGCTTTAGCATCCAGCCAGCTGACAGCACCACAAAGGCCTAACCTCTCCGGTGTGACAATACAAACGTGTGCCGGCGCAAAAGACTGACATAAGGTGCAGGAGTAGAATGTATCTACACTTTCATCGGTCAAAGATGCCAGTCTTTCATCACGTGCATTATATCTGGGGATGGCAACTGTTTTTTCCAGCTCAAACACTTTTTCCTGGTCAGTAATAATAGTGACCTGGCATTTATCAACAACTGACCCAAATTCATCAAGCATCATATGATAGAGAACTTCACCGAAATGCTTTAGCCTTAAGCCCTTGGCATAAGCGTCTTTACTAATGCGCACCCAGGCAAGATTCCTTTGCCCAATATGCATAACTCCTTCTATATAGTTAATAAAGTAATGTATTTTTCTCTCCAAAACCGGTTCAAAGTCTAACTCCATATTTTTCCCTGCCACATCGACGATGATAGCCAAGGGCAAATAGACAGGAGGTTCCAGCGCATCAATGTCCGGACCAATTAGTTCAATTTTATGATCTTCAACCTCATCCAGGTCTTTCATGCGTACCAATTCCCAGGATTTGCTTCTTTTACTGCCAAATTCAGCATAGACTACATCTTTTCTGATCCTCTCTCCTTCAAAGGCTGCTGCAAAAGAAACAGGTATGGGGATTTCAGTTACTTTAATCTTTATATTTCTGGCATCAAGTGAAGTTTTTACTGTCATTTGATGATCTTTTTGCGCCATTAGTGCACCTGGCACTTCCGGCACATCGACATCAGCAATTACGGGGAAACCTAAAGCGATAGCGCCGGCACCTGCTGAAACTACAACTTCATTGAGCGGCCCAAAAGTATTAACAAAGGCCGGGATTCTTTCCTTGGTATAAGTAAGCAAGCCCGGTAAATCGCCGGCTTTAATGGCGCCAAAAATAAAAGCTGCCCGCACTGCCACAGATACCACATGAATAACCGCAGTGACATCATGACCTACTGGAATTACCCTGAATTCTAACCCAACCTTAACATCGGTAGCCATAACTTGGTCAATAACATTGCCCACCAGGAATGTAAGAATGCCTTTAGACTGATAATCCTTTACAATTGCAGCAAGGCTATCATCGTCATCAGCTTCCCCAATCAAAACAGCGATGCCAGGTATATCACCAGACACCAGCGGTACACCTAAGGACCTGATAACAGCATCAGGAATAAAACCAATACCTGCTTCGTCTTCATAAGGGTTATCAGCAAGTGCATATTTAACTGCTTCAATTATTTCAGCCGAAACAGCAGTTGCCAGCCCTGCATTTAAGGCCTTGTCTAAGTCTTCTTCTTCTACAATTAGGCTGCGCACTACAGCTAAAGCAGACTGCAGCTGTTCTAATGTTGTTATTTTATTGCCTGTGGCACCAAAAATAATAGGTAAAGAGTACGCCGTATCAGGAAATGCTACTTTTTGCTCCTTACCTTTTGCCGCTATAGCATCGTTAACAGCCTTTTCTGCTAAAGCAAGGGCGGCGTTAGATCCTGCAAAGATGGTCTTGAATAAACTCATAGTAACTCCTCCTTAAAGTATAAGTTCTCCATGAGGCGCTCTAAAAAATTAGGGGCTGTTCCTTTTTTCACTAACCTGTAGACAGCACCCACTAAAGAAACCAAATTTAATATGTAGATTCGACGAAAGAAGCTAACTTCCCTGCCTTATCAGGTAAATTATATTCTTGGAGGTTGCAAACTTTTCCCCCTGTACGGTTAATGATTAAACTTAGTTTGCTGCCTCTAGTAACCGAAGGATATATTTTAACATAATATATGTTGACAGCTTACACGCCATACTAAACTGTGGAGGAGGGGAAAATAATATGAGGTGTGGTAAATTTAAGCATGACATGAAAAAAGATGATAAAACCAAATGTGAATGCTGTAAAGAATTTTCTAGGTTTTTAAAAAGAGATGAAGCAGTTAGAGTTTGGGTAAGGAAAGTTGTTGATAATGTACCTGCTAATCAACCTCCATTTGGCCTTGATGGTAGCGGGGTATTTCGCATAGCAAAAATCGGCTGCAATTGTATTGTTTTAATCCTGCTTAACCCATCTGAAAACTTTACTCCATGGCGGGAATACGTTGTAAAATGTGAAGATATTGTCGCAATGCGTGGAGGCCCCATTCAAACTAATACTTGATAGATAACGCAGCAAATAATAACCCATAATTTTAACAAGAGGCTGTAACGAAAGCTTTCGTTACAGCCTCTTTGTTTTAATATGGCTCAGTAAAAACCTCAAAATGTGCCTGGGGATGAATACAAGCCGGGCACTCTGCTGGAGCTGTTGTCCCTTCATGAATGTAACCACAATTTCCACACTTCCAGCGAATAGGCTTATCTTTTTGAAAAACAGTCCCGTTTTCAATATTTGCTAACAGTTTCCGAAAACGAGCCTCATGTTCCCGTTCAGACACAGCAATACTTCTAAAGGCAGCAGCTATTTCTAGGAAACCTTCTTCTTCGGCAACTTGGGCAAAAGCAGGATAAAGGTCATCCCATTCTTCATTTTCGCCTGCAGCCGCTGCTTTTAAATTAGCGCGTGTATCTCCTTGTGCCACAGGATAACTTGCTTCAATTTCTATCTTGCTTGGCAGCTCGTCCAAACCTGCCAGTAAAAACTTATAAAATCTTTTGGCATGTTCCTTTTCATGTTCAGCTGTTTCGTTAAAAATATTTCTGATTTGTTTAAAACCTTCTTTGTCCGCAACTGAGGCATAATAGTTATAACGATTGCGGGCCTGGGATTCACCTGCAAATGCTCTCAGTAAATTTTCAGCTGTTTTGGTACCCGTTAAACTTTTCATTTTTTTCCTCCCTATGAGCTTTTTTTTTTGGCACTTTGAGCAACGTCCATAATAAAAAACATTTCTTGCTTCAACTTGAAAACCGGTAAGTCCTTGCGTTTCCGCTTTATTAAGGGTAATCGAAAAATCATAAATCTGCCCACAATCCTGGCACTGGAAATGACCATGCTCCTTTATATTGGCATCATAACGAGTTTCTTTGTCGTCAATGGTGATAACATTTACTATTTTTTTTGCTGCCAATAAAGTCAGCGTATTGTAAACAGATGTTTTGGAAAGTGTCAGTATTTTGACACGCAGTGCCTGGTAGATTTCGTCAGCAGTGGGGTGTGTTGGATGAGACAATAAATAGGTTAAAACACTAACTCTAATAATGGAAGCCCTTACCCCATTTTGGCGCAGCAGCTCCTGTGCCTTATTAGCAGTCACTTTCACTCCTTCTTTCAGGGTAATTGTAATAAATACTATTTTGTAATGATTACAATAATATTAAAACATTTTTTGTTTTAAACGTCAATGCTTTAGTTCTTTAATTAATAGTTTATTAATATTTCCGATTTTAATCTAATGCACTAAGAAGCAGCTTTTTAAATATACTTTACCTCATTAAATTAACCTTATACTTTTAGAGCACCATATCTTTGCGGATAAAAATAAATAATGTTAACAGATAAAAAATTAAACCAAAGCTAATAACAAAAAGGCCTGGAGCAAGTGATTGGCCAGAGTAGTAGTCTAAGATAAAGGGCAGTGTATTAAAATATGTATTAATCAGAATGGGACCAATATCTACCAGCAGGCTAATGATTGTGGAAAAGAAAAATATTCCGGCAGAAATGCCCACAACAGCAGCTGCACTAGGAACAATAATAGCAATAAACATATTTAATAAACTAAAAGCTAAAAGCGGCAGACTGGCACTCACATACGACATCACAGTAAGTTGAATCCCCGTTAGCTGAGAATAAGTTTTTCCCCGCAGCATAAATTCCGAGCCCCAACCATAAATAAAGGTGCCTACCCCGTACCCCAGCAATAGACAGAGCAGCAGCAGAAACAAAATCACTTGAAAGAGAAAAAAAACTTTGGCCGTCAACACTTGCACCCGTGTTACCGGTTGGATAATGGTGAGTGAAAGATTGCCGGAAAGATAGTCCTCAGTCACTATTTCCGCAACCAATACTATTAAAAAAAGAGGCATGACAAGAGAAGTAATTACACCAAATAACGTCAGAGGATAAACCTGCCCGTTAAAAGTACTCATCCTGACAACAAAAGTCATAAAGACAGGAAATAGATAAATAATCAGCAATAATAGTAGAAACCAATAGAACTTTTTATTGTTGAACAATTTTAACCATTCATTTTTAATCAGCCCAATCATGAAATACTCCCTTCATACGCCAGCTCCATAAAAAATTCTTCCAGAGAATGTTTTCTGGGAATTAGATACTGCAGATGCAAATTACGTTTAACCAAAAAACGAATTAATTGTTCAGTACTGCCTCTGTCAAGTTCTACCAACAAAAATGACGGTGTTATTGTACACTTGTGGACAAAAGCAACATCAGCCAAAGCATGATGCGTTTCTAATAAGTCTTTGGTATAGATTTCCACAACTTCAAGGTCCGATCTCAACAATTCAGTTAAGCTTCCTTGGGTTAAAATGGAGCCATTTTTAATAATCGCTATTTGATCACAGACCTGTTCAACTTCATGCAGTAAATGACTGGTAATAAATAAAGATATCCCCTGATGCTGTAATTGATGGATCAGTGAACGCACTTCAATAATACCCTGAGGGTCAAGCCCATTCATCGGTTCATCTAAAAAAACTAGTTTAGGGTAATTTAGTAAAGCGCGTGCAATTCCCAAACGCTGTTTCATTCCCAGGGAATAGGTGCCCACTTTGTCATGAGCACGTGCGCTCAAGCCTGCAATCTCCAAAACCTCCGGAATCCTGCTCTTTGGTAAGTTCCGGTGCAAATTTCTTACTAACAATAAGTTCTGGTAAGCAGAAAGATGGGGATAAAACTTGGGTGTTTCCACCACAGCACCAACATGCTCAATAGCCTGACGGAAATTAGTTTGGAGATTAAAGCCATCAATATGTATGGTGCCCTTGTCTGGTCGAATAAGCCCCAATATGACACGAATCAAAGTGGTTTTGCCGGCGCCATTCGGCCCTAAAAACCCAAATACCTGCCCTTTGACCACCTTTAGGGACACATTGTGCAGAACTTTATGTTTCCCAAAGGATTTTTCCACCTGTGAAATTTCTAAAACGGTGTTTCCCATTTATTTTTTACCTTTCATTTAAAATTGCAATTCGCATTTATTCAGCATAACTTACTAAAATCAAATTGCCTGGTGTTAGCAAAATACAGATTAACAAATAATTTAACATTAATTTAATCTATTTCCTTTCAGATGTCAAAGTATGGTTTTGCAGGATGCCCTTGATAAGTAAAATTCCTGTTTTATCCTTATTTGGGCATTATAGAAACAAGCTTAAAGCAGTAAAAATTACGTTGGATTGACAGAAGGCCGAACTTGCTATATAACTTGATAGGAGACATAGAAATATTGGATAAGGAGTAGTGAGAATGGATTACGTGCGCGTTTTTGTTGAAGTTCCGAAGGGGTCTAGAAACAAATATGAATTTAATAAAACAACAGGACGCTTTCTGTTGGATCGGATGCTCTTTTCATCAGTGCATTACCCGGCCGATTACGGTTTTATTCCGGAAACACTGGCTGAAGACGGGGATGAACTAGATGCCCTGGTGCTAACCGGTGACCCCACTTTCCCGGGTTGCGAGATCCGTGCCGTCCCCGTTGCTGTGCTTGAAATGTGGGATGAGAAAGGTAAGGATGAAAAGATTATTTGTGTCTCTTTACGCGACCCGATGTGGGGCTGGGTAACCGAGTACGATCTTTTGCCTCCTAATTTGACCCGGGAGATATCACATTTCTTTAGAATCTATAAGGACTTGGAAGATAAGGAAGTAAAAGTTGGAGACTGGTACGGAAAAGAGAAAGCCTGGGAAGTGATTCGCGCTTCCCGTAAACGCTACTCCAACCGTAAAGAGATTTAATAGAGCAAAGAAGCTGGGACAAAAAACAGTCTAAATAATAAGGAACGGTTCTGTTCATGCGGAACCGTTCCTTTTAAATATTAAAAAGGGTATAGCATGGCTCTTATTATTGTTTTTACATTACCGGATATGCCGATATTTCATTTAGTTCCAGCAAAAAGTTGCTATCTATAGTATTCAGACGTGACAAGTCCGTTTTTTTTACCGCCGGAGGCGTATCCAGCCCGCGGCATTGAAAGAAAGAAACGGCCACTTGTGGGAACATCAGGTAAGAAAGCAGGTCTTCTTCGCTCTCCACCAAATCTTTCACTTCCGGAGGAATAGTATCCATCTGCGGTTCCAACAAATCAGCGGGGCGCAGATCCAGGGGTTTTTCGCTTCCCAAAATTTGTTTTTGCAGTTCAGCATCTACAGCAGCCGGCGGCCGGCCGTATAACCCACGGACATAATTTTTAACTTCTGTAGAAATCATTTTGTATCGTTCCCCCAGAAGCACATTAACAACTGCCTGGCTGCCCACAATCTGAGAAGTCGGCGTCACCAGAGGAGGATATCCCAAATCTTTCCGCACTCGCGGTACTTCCTGCAATACCTGGGGTAATAGGTGAGAAGCCTGTTGTGATGCCAGCTGTGAAGCCAAATTAGAAATCATTCCTCCCGGAATCTGATAGGAAAGAACATTAGTGTCCACACTTAACACCTCATCAGGCGGGCGGTCATAAGCCTGTTTTACTTCCTTAAAATAAGCACTTACCTCGGCAAGCAAATCCAGTGAAAGCCCTGTATCATACTGCGTGTCTTTCAGTGCGGCAACCAGACTCTCTGTAGGCGGTTGAGAAGCTCCAAGCGCTAAGGGGGAGCAGGCTGTGTCCACCACGTCCACACCTGCCTCAATGGCCTTCAGGTAAGTCATGGAAGCCATGCCACTAGTATAATGGCAGTGCAGCTGCAGGGGGACCCCCAGCTCTTTTAGCTTTGTCACCAATTCATAAGCATCAAACGGTGAAAGCAGGCCGGCCATATCTTTAATCACTAATGAATCAGCGCCCAGTTCTACTAACTCTTTGCCCAATTGGAGAAAATGGTCATTATTATGTACTGGTGACCGTGTATATGCTATGGTTGCCTGGGCGTGAGCACCGGCTTCACGTGTGGCCTGCATGGCTTTAGCCATGTTGCGCACATCGTTTAAAGCATCAAAAATACGAATGATATCAATGCCGTTTTCCACAGCTTTCCTGACAAACGCTTCCACCACATCATCGGAATAATGACGGTAGCCCAAGAGGTTTTGTCCCCGCAGCAGCATTTGCAGCCTGGTATTAGGGATAGCTTTACGCAAATCACGTAGCCGCTGCCACGGGTCCTCGTCCAAAAAACGCATACAGCTGTCAAAGGTAGCTCCACCCCAGACTTCCATGGAATAGAAACCAATCTGATCCATCAGTCCTGCAATTTTTAACATGTGTTCCGATTTCAGTCTTGTGGCAAGCAGGGACTGGTGTGCATCACGAAATGTTGTGTCAGTTATCAGCACCTTACGTCTAGTTGTCATAACATCTTCCTTTTCCTAAAAATCTTTAGCCTAATCAAACCTGTTTAATCTCATAAAGGAGTTTCCATTTTTTAATTTACAAAGTATCTTTTTATCATCCTATCATTTCTCCAGCCGCTTATCAAGATAACTTTACTCACATGAGACCATTGCAAGTTTAATTGCCTTTAATTGCTTTACAAAGAGCAGTAAAGTATAAGAAGCTACACATAGCCCAGCCGTATTAGTTGACAGCTATTATAAATTATGTTAATAAAAATAATAGAAGATTTGGCACTCTCTGCATGAGAGTGCTAATGAATGTGAAAGGAGAGATCAGTATGGCAAAAAAACAATTTAAGGCCGAATCAAAAAGACTGCTGGATTTAATGATTAACTCCATTTATACACATAAGGAAATTTTTCTACGCGAACTGATTTCCAACGCCAGTGATGCGATAGATAAAATCTACTATAAGGCCTTGACAGATCCATCCCTCAGCTTTAACCAAGCTGATTATTATATTAAGATTTCTGTAGATAAAGGAAAGAGATTGCTTACAATCTCCGATACAGGCATTGGTATGACAAAAGAAGAACTAGATGACAATCTTGGTGTAATTGCCAAAAGTGGCTCGTTTAACTTTAAAAAAGAACATGAAATTAAAGATGGCTTCGATATAATTGGCCAGTTTGGCGTTGGTTTTTATTCCGCTTTTATGGTAGCAGATACTGTGACAGTAATAAGTAAAGCTTTAGGCAGTGATGAAGCTTACAAATGGGAGTCAAACGGGTCTGACGGTTACACTATTGTACCCCACCATAAAGATGTTGTAGGCACAGATATTATCCTAAAACTAAGAGCAAATACCGATGATGAAAATTATGATGAATACTTACAGGAATATAGACTTAAAGCTTTAGTAAAAAAATACTCAGATTTTATCCGCTATCCTATTAAAATGGATGTAACAGTGAGAAAACCTAAAGAAGGCAGCGATAGTGAGTATGAAGAATACCAGGAAGAGCAAATCATTAACAGTATGGTTCCCCTATGGAAAAAGAATAAAAATGAACTGACACAAGAGGATTATGACAATTTTTATACTGAGAAACATTTTGGTTTTGATAAACCTCTACGGCATTTGCATGTTAGTGTTGAGGGTACCACCAGCTATAATGCAATTCTCTATATCCCGGAAAAAATACCATACGACTTTTACACTAAAGACTATGAAAAAGGCTTGGCACTGTATGCTAAGGGTGTTTTAATCATGGAAAAATGCCCGGATCTCTTACCTGATTATTTTAGTTTTGTTAAAGGCATGGTTGATTCAGACGACTTGTCTTTAAATATTTCCAGAGAAATATTACAGCATGACCGGCAATTAAAAATCATTGCCAAAAGCATAAAAAGCAAAATCAAAAATGAATTGCTCTCTATGCTAAAAAAAGAAAGAGATAAATATGAGGTTTTCTTTAAAGCTTTTGGACGCCAATTAAAATATGGTGTTTACAGTGATTTTGGACAGCATAAAGAAGATCTTCAGGATTTGCTGCTCTTCTACTCATCAAAAGAAAAAAAACTTGTAACTTTAGCCGAATATCTGGACCGTATGCCTGCTGAACAAAAATATATTTATTATGCAGCAGGGGAATCAATTGAACGTTTAGAAAAATTGCCACAGACAGAACTTGTGGCAGATAAAGACTATGAAATATTATACTTTACAGATGATGTGGACGAGTTTGCCATTAAAATGCTTATGAATTACAAAGAGAAAGAGTTTAAATCAGTTTCCAGCGCTGACCTCGACCTGGGCGAAGATACAGAAACTAAAAAAGAGACTGCAGAAGAACAGGAACTTTTTGATTATATGAAAAACGTTCTTGGTGATAAAGTAAAAATTGTCCGTGCTTCTAAAAGACTGAAAAATCACCCTGTCTGCTTAACCAATGAAGGTGATCTTTCCATAGAAATGGAAAAAATTTTAAGCACAATGCCTAATAATCATAATATCAAGGCAGAAAAAGTACTGGAGATAAACACTAACCACGATGTTTTCCACGCCCTGAAGTCGGCCTATGAAAATGATAAGGATAAATTAAAACTTTATACAAACTTACTATATAATCAAGCTCTTCTGATTGAAGGTTTACCCGTTAGCGATCCTGTGGAATTTACCAATAATATTTGCAGTTTAATGAAATAGCAAATAAATATAGAACAGCAGCACATGTTGTGCTGCTGTTTTGTTTTCCCTGAAACTCAGGTTACTGTGCAAAGCTTCAGCCCATACCGGCTGTAGACGTCGGACATGTGCTGCAGGCATTGCTGCGGGAACTGCGGGCAGTATTAAAACCATAAATTTCCTGAAGCTGGCTGCTCTTACATTCTGGGCAGACCACTTGATTTTTCTCTGCACTGGGAATGAGCACCTCAAAACGATGGCTGCAATTTTTACATCGGTACTCATAAGTCGGCATACTTAAATCTCCTCCTTACTTATACCCCTATACCGTATACTTATATTCTAATAAAGCAAGCCAAGACTGTCAAGAACGACACCTTATTATTATTGTTTGTGCAATTCTTGCACCATAGAAACAATATTTTCTACGGTAAAACCGTATTTTTCTTGCAGAACTTTGCCGGGTGCAGAAGCGCCGAAGTGGTCTATGCTGAGAATTGCTCCCTTACTGCCTGTAAAGCGCTCCCACCCCATGGAGTGACCTGCTTCAATAGCTAGTCGTTTTTCTACTGTCGCCGGTAATACTTGTTCTTGATAAACCGGTGTTTGCTGGCTAAATAATTCCCAGCTCATCATGCTAACCACGCGTGTATCAATCTCTAAATCCCACAATTTTTTCTGCGCTTCCAGGGCTAATTGCACTTCTGAACCGCTTGCGATAAGAATGACATCAGGTATTTGTCCCTTCTCCTTACTTAAAATATATGCTCCCTGCAAAGCTTTTTTACCTGTACCATCCAACTGCGGCACATCCTGTCTGGTTAAAATAAGTGCTGTCGGACCATTTGTTCTTTTTACTGCTGCCAGCCAGGCTGCTGCCGTTTCACGGCCATCTGCCGGACGCAAGACGTGGAGGTTAGGAACAGATCGGAGACTTGCCAATTGCTCAATTGGCTGGTGAGTGGGGCCGTCCTCGCCAACGCCAAAACTGTCATGCGTAAAAACAAAAATTACAGGCAAACCCATTAAAGCAGCCAAACGAACAGGGGGTTTCATGTAATCTACAAAGACAAAGAAGGTAGAACAGTATGGTCTTAAGCCACCATGGAGAGCAAGCCCATTGGCAATAGCTCCCATGGCATGTTCACGAACTCCAAAATATATATTATTACCGCCATAATTTTCTGCCTGAAAATCACTAAAGGCTTTTAGGTAAGTTTTGGTCGACGAATTTAGGTCTGCTGAACCACCAATTAAATTAGGCAGGTATTTTGCCAGTATTTGCATTACTTGACCTGATGCCCCACGTGTTGCCATAGGTTTAGTAAACTGCCATAACTCTTCGTCCTCTTCAAGCTCAGCAGGGACATATTGTCCATGCCACGCGTCCCAACGCGCTGCATCTGCCGGAAACTTTTCCCGATAAGCTGCAAATAACTTCTCCCATGCTGCTCTCTTGGCTTCGAGTTCTTCAGTCAGACCGGCAAAATGTTCCCGAACCGCGGGCGGAACGTGAAAAGTTAAATCCTTGGGCCAGCCTAATTTTTCTTTTGTCAATATAACTTCTTCACTGCCTAAAGGAGCACCATGAGCTGCAGGCAAACCCTGTTTATTGGGGCTGCCGTAGCCAATTACAGTCCGCACCATTATCAACGAAGGTTTGTCTGTAACTTTTTTTGCCTCCTCAAGAGCAGCAGCTATGGCGTTAATATCTGTTCCATCAGCAACTCGTTGAACATGCCATCCATAAGCACTAAAGCGTTTTCCCACATCTTCAGTAAAGGCAACTTTAGTATCTCCATCAATAGTAATCTGGTTATCATCATAAAGACAGATTAAGCGTCCCAGCTTTAAGTGGCCAGCGAGAGAAGCTGCTTCAGCTGCTACTCCTTCCATTAAACATCCGTCACCTGTGTAAACATATGTATAGTGATCCACTAACGGAAAATCCGGCTTGTTAAATTCAGCAGCCAACCGCCGCTCAGCTATCGCCATTCCCACTGCGTTTGCAAACCCTTGACCGAGGGGGCCGGTAGTAGTTTCTACCCCTGGGGTGTGTCCGTATTCAGGATGACCTGGCGTTTTACTGCCCCACTGACGGAACTGCTTTAAATCATCCAGGCTCAAGTCATAGCCGAATAAATATAATAAGGCATATAAAAGCATGGAACCGTGACCGGCCGATAACACAAATCGATCGCGGTTTGGCCAGTGAGGATTACTGGGACTATGTTGCAGGAAACGTGACCACAACGTATAGGCCATGGGAGCACCACCCATGGGCAAGCCAGGATGTCCGGATTTAGCCGTCTCTATTGCATCTACTGCCAAAAAACGGATTGTATTAACAGCTTTTTCTTCAAGTAAATTCATTTTATCCCTCCACCAAAATTAAACTGTCCTTCCTATTCTATCTAAATAACAGACAAAATAACAGTCGTACTGATATATTACTACAAATTTTGTCATCACACAAAAAGAGCGTTATCTTTCCTCCATTACGGCTTCCAATTTTTCAGTAGCTTCTGCCCACTGGGCGTATAACTTCTGCAATGAGCCCCTCAATTCTTCCATTTCCTCTCCCTTTACCACAGCTGTCTGATAATCATTAAACACCTCGGGGCTTAAAAGTTCTGCTTCCACCTCGGACAACCTTTTTTCCTGGCTAGTAATTGCTGCTTCCAATTTTTGCACCTGTTCTGAAAGCTGGCGGCGCAACCTGCGTTTCTGCAGCTCACTTTGGCGACGTCGCCGCTCTCTTTCCAAGCGCTGTTGTTTGTCTGCTGCAGCAGGGCTTTTTTCCTTCCTAACCTCTATATCGCGCAGCTGTATATATTCTTTATATTGTAATTGATAAAACGAAACTACTCCATTATCCAGCTGCAAAACTTTAGTAGTGGTACGATTTAAAAAATAGCGATCATGGGACACAACCAGCAAAGTGCCGGGGAAGGCGCAAATAGCCTCTTCTAATTCCTCTACAGCACCAATATCTAAATGGTTTGTCGGTTCATCCAAAACCAAAAAATTTCCTGCATCTAAGCTCAATTTTGCCAGTACTAAACGGCTTTTTTCCCCTCCACTTAAATCCGCATTGCGTTTATAGACATCTTCACCGGTAAAAAGAAATCTTCCTAAATAAGTCCTCGCTTCTGTAATAGTTAAGTCTGAAGCTGACATAATTTCTTCAAGTGGGGTTAAATCAGCAGCAATTGTTTGTTGATGTTGATCAAAATAAACTATTTTTACACTCGGACCTATCCACACTCGCCCTGTATCGGGTTGTAATTCATTAGCTATTAATTTCAATAATGTACTTTTGCCCGAACCGTTGGGACCCACCAAAGCTACACGATCACCCCAGCGCAGCTCAAAAGATACATTGCTAAAAACTGTGTGACCGTCAAAAGCTTTACTGACATTCTCCAGACTTACGGCTATCTCGCCACTGCGCCCGGAAAATGAAAAATCAAGTGCCATTGTTTTATCGGCTTTGGGCTTTGTTGTCAGCGTCAATTTGGCCAAACGCTTTTGGCGGCTTTTAGCCTGGCGTTTCTCCCGTTCACTGGTTCCTAAAGAACGAATGTAATTCATTTCTTTATGTAAATAGTTTTGCTGCTTTTGATATGTCTTTAACTGTGTCTGACGTTCTATTTGCCGCTGTGTCAAATATGACTCATAATTACCGTTATAGCTTTTCAGCTGTCCATTCTCTAAAGATAATATTCGCTGTACAATGCGATTAAGGAAATAGCGGTCATGTGAGACCACAATAACTGCACCATGCCAATCGCACAAATACTTTTCCAGCCATTCCACAGCTTTTACATCTAAATGGTTAGTAGGCTCATCAAGCAATAATATACTTGGCTCTTCCAAAAGCAACCTAGCTAGACGTATACGTGTTTGCTCTCCACCGGAGAAACTGTGAATGGGCCGGCCTAAATCCTGTAACTGAAAACCTAAGCCGTTTACAATAGCGCGTACGCGTGCATCCACACTGTAGCCACCCGCTTCTTCATATCGATGCCCTAACTCACCATATATTGATAGTATTTCTTCTAGCTTTCGTGTCGTTAACTTCTCACGTGCCGCCATTTGTTCTTCCAACAGCCGTAGACGCTTTGCCATTCTTTCCAAATGGGTAAAAGCACTATACAGCTCTTCTTGCA
>JAAZJT010000101.1 GCA_012800215.1 Bacillota bacterium
AACGCCACGCTATTTTTTTATTTGCCAGGAGTTTTGTCCCAGCCTCTTTACTATTATTTTTTGAAGCTAATTTTGACTATAAATTTTTTAGCAAGACATTAAGAATAATCTGGCAAAGGTATCATTTTCAACAGCAAAAACCATTTCTTTGGCATTTTCCGGAGTATTGGGGAATTTCTCCAGGTAGTCTTCCCATTTTAGATAGTACTTACTCTTGAATTCCGGAACTTCAGAATGTTTATAATCTGCTTTATTAAAGATTTCACCTGTTGGGGTGCCGGGGTTATCGTATACGCCGTATTCAAGAACGGTTTCGCAGACAGCGATCAAGTTTTCAAGATTAATATCGCTTAAGGAAACAGGATCTTTATCAAAACCGAAAATGTACTGTCCGCCGGGTGCCATGATATCAAGCCATTCTTTTGTTTTATCAATTATTTCTGCTTTAGTGCAGGAGGTAAGATGCTTAATGGGGAAGCCTTTGCCGAGGACGAACTTCTGGCCTAATTTTTCTTTGAGCTGTTTGGGATCGGTATATTCAAATGTGAAATACATACCTGTAGGTAATTCATAGACATAGTCTAAAAGGCGTGTCCAATCATGTTCCAGGAAGGCTCCGCATCTCATGCCAAGCGCGGCATAATCTGTAACGAGGCGTTGCCATGACGGCAGCCATACTTCAGCAAAATCTTTTTCTCTCAAGTAAGTAGCCATATGCAGCTGGTACATGGTAACTGCTTGTCTGTTAATATTATCCAGATCAGCAGGTAAACCAATTTTATACATCAAGGGATAAACAGCATCTAGTGCTTGCAGCAATTTTGTCCGATGCCTGCGGACATCTGTGCAGATGCCGGTAAAGCTTCTTAGCTGGTCTCCGATCCAGTCCATAGGCGCACGCCCAAATGTGCCCCGTGGTCTGACCGGGTAACCAAATTTTTCATAGAGTTTTCCTGTCAGAGATGCTACTTTTTTGAAATATAGTTGACCCATCATTACATCCTGAGCAAGGGCAAACATTGCTCTGCCGGGGTTAACATTAGGGTCAAGGGCTCTATAAACACGGGGTAAACATTTATCAATGATAAAGGCATAAGGGTCTGCAATTAATTCGTCATATTCTTCTTCATACATGCATTGAGTGTTTGGATGCTGCATAAACCCTGTATTGGACATAACCTTATTGATTGAATCTAAAGTTTGAGATGAAGTGGGAGTATAAACTGTCCCGCCAAAAACACAGGAATCGGAAGGTATAAGTTCGCATAATTTCTCGGCAGCTTCTTGCAGGAGAGTTGGATCCCAATAGGCAGACTTTCTGTCAACTTTTCCGTAATCAGCGACAACAGTCAGTGCCAGGCTAATATCGATAGGCACTCTTTTGGGGATTTTATTGTCGTATACGTCGCGGTAAATTTGTGTGCGCTCTTCGCGCATGTTTTGAACATCTTTCATCGTGTAAGCCTCCTTTAATTATTTAGATTTGTTAGTTAATGCATAAACACCTAAGTGTTCAAGCATTTTTGAGAATTATAAGAAAAAGTTTTAGCCTTATAATTCTAACTATTAAAAACATTCGACAGATAACATTAAAAACCTTTAATTAATGACAACTTCATTAATTAAGCGTCTTTCCTTTTAAATTGAAACAGTACTATACCAGCAGAAACATCATGTCTATAAAAGTCATATGTTCTAATTCCAGCAGTTTGTCAAGCCCGTAAGCAGGGATTTCAGGAGAGGCAGCTTTTAATTGCTTAGGTGCCTGGTAGTATTTCGATGTAAAATCACTGGAAGGTGTCATTTTGTAATCGTCTTGATTAAACTGCAGCCCTGTTTCTTCGCCGTAATTGTCATAAACGGCATAATCCCGCACAAACTCTGTCAGAGCACAAAGGTTGTCCAGATTGATATCTGCCAAGGAAAGGGGGCTTTTATCCATGCAGAACATGTATTTGCCGCCTGGAGCCATGATATCAATTAATTCTTTGGCTTTATCAATAACTTGCTGCCTGGTGCCGTTTTTCACAAGTGAGATCGGGTATAGGCCTGTTAGTATGTGTTTTTTACCGAGTTTTTCTTTGATAATTTTTGGATCACCATATTCAAACATTATAATTGTGTTTGTGGGTAAATCAACCAGATAATCTAAATATCTCATCCAGTCATCTTCACAGAAAATAAACATCTTAATGCCAAGTGAGGCATACTCTTCAATTTGTTGTTTAAAAGTCGGATAGAATAGTTTGGCGAAATCTTTTTCCCGCATAAAAGTAGGCATATGCATCATATTACCGACTATGCTAAATTCATTATAATTCAGGGGCAAGCCTTTTTGAAACATGATTGGGTATAGTGCATCGCAGGCGGCGGCAACTTTGTCCGGTATGCGACGTACATCCATACTAATGCCGGAAAAACTTCTTAGCTGGTCAGCCAAAAAATCAAAAGGTGCCGAGGTATTGCCTCCGGGAGCCAATGCGCGGAAAGAAGTATAGCCATATTTTTCTGTCAGGTAACGGGATATTTGAGCAGATTCGGCAAGGGCGTTATTGCGGGCACGAAATGCTTTAAATAGGCTAATTGCTGATTGTATTGGGTCATTTTGGCAGAGTGCTTTATGTTGCCGTGGGACAACACGCTCCATTAAACAATCATAGGGGTTCTCAATTAAATAATCGTAGTCTTCCGGCAGCATCCCTACTACTTCGGGGTGCTGAATAAAACCGTTTTTGCCCATTTGGTAGTTTTGTGACTTTAAAATATGATAAAAAGAAGGAAAACGGATGGTGCCACCATAGGGGCAGTTGTCAGAAAACAGTGTTTGACACATTTTTTCAGCGGCATCTTTTAGTATGGAGGGTCCCCATAATGCTTCTTTGGGATCAATTTTACCGAAGTTGGCGATGCAGTGTAAATCCAGGGAGATATTAATGGGTACCCTGTGAGGCATTTTTCCGCTCAAAATTGCCTTATAGTTCTCTATTCTTTCCTGTTGTCTTGCTTTTGCATCATTCATCAATTCACACCTACCTTTTTTAATTAATAATGCATAATGGTTAAATAAACCAAAAGCCAGCGTTCTAAATCCTATTATAATATAGATAATTTAAAAAAGGTAGATTTGTTGCAAAATAGGAAAATATTCTGCCATTATAACGCAGAATATTTTCCTATTTTGGTGCTTGTTATAGCACAAAACCTGTGACTTTTATGATCCTGCAAAAATAAAAACCCCATAACCTCGATGGTTAAAGGGTTTTTAGTGTTCTAGGATGGTGGGGCTAACTGGGATCGAACCAGTGGCCTCTTGAATGCGAACCAAGTGCTCTCCCGACTGAGCTACACGCCCTTGATGCTTTATCATTTTATATTATTAGCTGGAAAAAATTAAGGAGTGCCCCTTTCTGTCCAGGTAGCAAATGGAGTCAAATTTGGCACGTGTTTCTGCATCAACTAAGGAGCCAACGCGTACTGAAAGTAGATTCGCAGGGTGGCTGCAAATATCTGGGTCATCTGTCAGTTTAGTCTCGAATCCACCTTTTGCCAAAAGATCCTGCATAAGCTGGCGGTAGTGCCAAGTGTTAAGTTTCATGCCGCGGATATCCCAAAACCAGTAACATTCTAATGAAATAATAATTTTATCCTCCAATAGGCTGTTGGTAAAGGGTATTTCCACCAGAGCAGTGGCGATTCCCTTCCCCCGCCAGGCACGGGAAACTTCAATGGCGCCTAATTCTAAAAGATTAGCAATGCCGGCATGAGCCCAACGCTCAAATTCCGGGTAATGAAAGGTAATATAGCCGACAATTGTTTGGTTTATATGAGCCAAGTATACGAGGCCTTCTGGTAATGCTGCAATTTGTGCAAGCGCCCGCTGTTGGTCTTTTGGCTGCCTGAATTGATGTAAGCCCGCACAAATATTCAAGCTGATAATATTTTCCCTTGATACAGGGCCTTCCACAGTGACACAGCCGCAATCTGTGAGAAGGTGGCGTTCTGAATAGATAAGCTTTTCCTTTTGCTGCTTATTACTATAGCATTGAGAATTCATCGCGTCACCTTCCTTTTGTTAATCTTCCTACTTATATTATACTTACTTTTCAGTAATATTCTAACACAAACTTAATAAGGAAAAAAGAAAAGAGCAATAAAAATTGATTTTTCAGCAGATATCAACTAATATATTATTGCTTATTAAAAAAAATAATCTTTACGACAAGTTTTGCTAAATTTTTTAGCATAAATTTGCTAAAATAGTACAAGGTGTCTAATATATTTTTGGAGGCATTATAATGAATTTAGCTGCACCGTTATTTAAACCATGTTTGTCAAAAGAGTTTTGGCATACTTTTACTAATCTTGTTGTTAGCAATACTTCTGCAGCCATTATTGCTATCGATAAGAAAGGAAATGTAATCTTTTTTAACAGACAAGCTGAACTTGTTTTTGGGAAAAATGAGCAGGAAGTATTAGGAAAACAACTCACCAGTGTTTTTGCACATCTTGCCGAACATGAGCACTACCTACTTATGGCTTTAAAAACTGGCCGGGGGATGACTGACGTGGAAACAAATTTTTGCCCTTATACAGATAGAGAGGGTGTTTTTGTCCACAGTGTTGCCTTGGTAAAAACTGCACTGGGTATAGATGGGGCTATCTGGATGCGTAAAGACTTTACTGATCTGCGCCGCTTTCAGCAGGAAATAAATAATGCTGAAGTACAAGCAATAGTCAGTCAGATTGCTGCCGGAGCAGCACATGAAATTCGTAATCCTTTAACAACAGCTAGAGGATATCTTCAATTGGCTCAGAAAAAAACCGATTCAGAGATAGCGCCATATATAGCCGGTGCTCTCGAGGAAATAATGGAAATTGAAAGCATTATTGCTAATTTGTTGTCTTTATTCCGCCCTCGTTCCACAAGTCTTCAATTTGTCCCCCTAAATGGTTTAATTAAAAAGTTATTACGCCTTGTAGAGAATGCTGGCCTTTTTAATAATATTGTTATCAGAACTATTTTGGACAAACATGTCCCCCTTTGTCTTTTAGATGCTAAACTAATCAAGCATGCCATTTTAAATGTACTTCGTAATGCCATAGAAGCCATGCCTAATGGGGGATCCCTAACTGTAAAAACTTCTTATGATACTGATGCTGAATTAATCTGTATCAACATTTCTGACACTGGTAAAGGAATCGAGCCTGACTATTTACCTGAAATTATTAAACCATTTTATTCTACCAAAAAGCAAGGATCGGGCTTAGGACTGACACTTGCAAACCGAATTATTCATCACCACAATGGTAGTTTGGAAATAAAGAGTACTTATGGCCAGGGAACATCAGTACTATTATACTTACCAGTTTCGCAATAAATGTAAAGAATAGCCACAATCCTGGTATGGAAAAGTGGCTGTTTTTTGTTCACTGCTATCAATACAAAGTAAAATGGCTGCACTTATAGGGTACAGCCATTTTACTTTTTAATGCTGAGAACGTCCAAATGTCCATACGAGAGGCTTTTTCGTTTTTGTGCCAGCATCAATGTCCGGAGCAGTAGTATCGGTATTTTCGGTTATTGTTTGCTGCAGTAATGCCAATTCTGCTGGAGTAGTTGCAGAAGATGCAGGGTTGGTACTGGCAGGAAGTTGTGCATTTTCTTCTCCATTGAGTAATTTAATGATGACCGAACAGAGAGTTTTTAAATGTTCGCGCTCTTCTGCTACCAACTGTGCAATAATTTCTTTTATTTTATAAGAGCCACCATAATTTCGGGCAAATTCCTGGTAACGAATAACTCGCTGCACCTTTTTTTTGTAAAGCTCCGTTAGTTCAGCTACCACATTATTATTTGCCATCTATATTCCTCCTTGGGGAGATCTTCTGCTATATTGTATTGTAAAAAATGATAGATGACACAGATATAGACAGCAGTATTGCTATTGTAGCATACTGAGCTAGTATGGAATATATATTTATTGACCCCTACATAAATAGGAGGGGGGTGGATAAATAGTGAATCAATTTCTTGGCATGGTAAAGGATGCCATCAAAGATGAATTAGAAGCTGTAGCTATGTATTCTAATATGGCCAATATGGTGGATGACCCAACCTTAAAGGCATTAATTTCCAGCATTGCCGGTGATGAATATAATCATGCACGGACATGGATGTCAATACAAGCCATTTATGAAGGTAACGGCCTCTCATAGCAAAGGGGCAAGAAAAATGCAAAGCATTTTTCTTGCCTTTTAAGATGGATTTTATATAGGAATAAATGATTACACAAAAAAACAAATACTAGAAAAGATATATCAATAGGAGGCAAAAAAATGGATGGTAATTGTATAGAAAAAGAGTTTGTAACCCGCACCCTACATATCTTGAAACATTATGATGGTCCCTATGGGGTTACTTTGCTTGTTAATTGTCTTTTAGGCTTAATTGTTTTACCTAAAGAAAAAGATTTCGGCCATATCATGGAGGAGGAAAAACTTCGCTTTTCAGACTTGGGGATTAACGCAGAAGCTATTAATTGGGGAGAAATAAAAGAAGAGGAGCAGAATGCTACCCGTTTTTTGCGCTGCCTGCGTAACTCGGTGGCTCATTTGAAAATAGAAAGTTTAAGCAAAGAGGGTGAGATAGAGGCCCTGCGATTTAGTGATCAGTGCGGATTTGAAGCAGTGCTTAAAATTGAACAGCTGAAAAAAATGCTGGAGAGGTTTGCAGCTTACCTGGAAAAAGAAGGATAGACACCCCGAGTGGGCGACATTTTGTATGCAGATGAATATGATAGAATAAAGGCTATCAGGAGGAGTATAATGTGTCGGCCCAAAATCTGACGGCTACTATTTTAGAAAAAAAGATTATTAAGCCTAACATGAGGGTTGTTTATCCTATGATTACGGGTTTAAATAGCGAAGTTATACAGAGTAGAATAAACGAGCAAATTGCTGGTCTTGTCTTTAGTATGATGTTGGCACAAGGGAGTCAAGATGTCGAACCAGTTAATATAGAGGGAACTTATACAACAGAATTAAATGAAAAAAGTTTATTGAGTATTCGTTTTGAAAATTTCGCCATTAGGGAAAAGGCTGCTAATGGCACAACTTTGCTTAAAGCCGTAACATTTGATTTAAATACGGGGGAATTTTATCAGTTTTATGATCTTTTTAGTCAAGAAAGGCCTTATCGTATCATAATCAATAATATGCTTGAAGCGCAAATTAAGCAAAAAGAGCTTCCTACATTTGGAGCTTTTCCCGGGGTTAAAGATAATCAGCCATTTTATTTGATGCCAACATCTGTTGTTATTATATTTCCCGAACTACTTTTTACCCCTCATGTTATAGGTCCGCCAGAATTTAAATTGCCTTTTAAGCAAATACAAGGTTTAATTAATACTGCAGGCCCTATTGCAAGGCTTATCCCCATACTGCAGTGAAACAAACTAAGCAGCTTTATAACTGAACTTAATAAAAAAATCTTTTTTTATGTAGCACGGGCCTTTAGGCCCGTGTTGTCTATCGAGTATTACTCATACCGCCCATATGGTTCATATTATTGCCGCGTACAACGAGAATTTCTTCCGATTTAGCACAAATGCTGTTTCTGCAGGCGACGACAAAAACGCGCCCTAATGTACCATTAGGTACATTCCAGATTATTTCTGCAACGCCTGTGGTGGCACTGGGGCAGTCAATGCCAATAAGACGGGCATTTTCACAAGTGCCTGTTCCTGTTGGTTCCAGGAAGAAGAAAGCCCTTTGCACCGGGTCAGTAAAGGTGGCACGTACTATAACGCGGGCAGGGAGTTGAATAGCATTATTAGTTCTTGGTAGCGGCTGCCCGTTTTCTGATAAAATCCTCAGGGATAAAACACGAAATTGCTGATCTGGCGGAGGAGTAGGGCCACCGGTGGGTATACAAATAACCTGGCCAATAAATATAACATCGGGATTAGTGATTTGTGGGTTAGCTGTTCTTAATTGCGCCACAGTTACACCAAATCTGCGTCCTATCAAAAACAGTGAATCACCTGCTTTTACAGTGTATAACTGACCATTACACTGAGTAGGCGGTGAAGGGATTTGCGCGCCGCTCATGGGCTGCATAGCTGTAGTATTACTCATTTACTATCACCTCCTGACTGTTTTGGTGTTGCTATACTATATGCAAAACACTGCAAGTTTGCTTAAAAGAACAAATTGCTTAGTTTATATAAAAAAAGGCCGACCATTGAGGTCAGCCCGGCGGTTTGCCTTAACTAAGATATTCCTGCAGGGACAGATAGTTAAGCTGTTTTCCTGCAGTATTACTCTCCAATACATTTAAAATTGCTTTTGTGGTGTCTAAAGATGTTAGGCAGGGGATATTTAATTCTACAGCGGCACGACGAATACGGAATCCATCCCTTTCAGGTTTTTTCCCCTTCGTTAAAGTATTGACGACTACATCGATTTGTCCACTGCTGATCATATCTACCACGTGTGGTGAGCCTTCTGCTATTTTATTTATCTGCAGCACTTCACAGCCGGTTGCCTGCAGGGCTTTAGCGGTTCCTGCCGTTGCATAAAGTTTAAACCCTAGCTTGCTGAATTTTTGCAGTAGAGGAATGGCTTCAGCTTTATCTTTATCTGCCACAGTTGCCAGCAGGTTGCCGGAATCTGGAAAAGATAAATTAGCTGCTTGTAATGCTTTATAAAGAGCACGTGGTAAATCCTGATCAATTCCCATAACTTCTCCGGTTGATTTCATTTCCGGACCAAGGGATGTCTCTAAGTCAGCAAGTTTGGAGAAGGAGAAAACCGGCGCTTTTACGGCAACAAAATTTCTGTTTGGCAGTAATCCGCCCACATAGCCCTGGGAAGAAAGGCTATGTCCCATTGCACACAATGTTGCACATTGTACCATAGATACCCCAGTAACTTTGGACATAAAGGGAACTGTGCGAGAAGAACGTGGATTAACTTCCAGGACATAAAGTTGATTTTGGTACAATACATAT
>JAAZJT010000102.1 GCA_012800215.1 Bacillota bacterium
GGGGGTATTCATTCTGCTCGAATGTGAGGTTCCTCTTTCTATTTTTTAATAGATTTTTCCTCCAAAAACCTATAGTAATTTTACACTAACTCCACCGGCCAGAAGACCGATAAATCTGTAGTTGTTTACACTTCTTTAGAAATCGTGGATTTCGTCTACTTCACCGTGACAGGTAACACAGTTGTCTTTCCCCTGGTGATCATTGCTGTGACAAGTCGTACAGGTCTCGGCACCTTGTGGTTTGTGAACAGCAGTAAACTGATTATCAACATAAGCATTGAGCAGTTCAACAGTCTTCCTGGCAACATCACCGCTAAGACCGCCGCAGCGTTCGGCTTTTTCCGGCGCGTTTGCTTCAAGGTTGTTTTCCTGTAAAAATCTGGTGACCGAGACGTGACAGAGGGTGGAATCAGCCACAGTTTGCTTAAATTCCATATCTGAAGGCTTATAGTATGGGAAGGAAGCCTGTTGGTACCAAGCCATCAATTCGTTAACGATAGCGGCCTGATCCTCCTGCGGAGCAACTAAACCAATGAAGAAAACAGCACCAAGAAGGGCTCCGCAGCTGGCGCCCCAGCCCACGATACCGCCTTTGCCGACATTAAACATTTGCGGGGGAATATAGCTATAAGGAGCGCCATATTCTTCAGCCGCTAAACCCAAAAGCGCATCAGCAACACCTTGGGCACAGCCATTACCCGCCTTATACGAATTATAGGCCATTTCTTCTGCTTTGTCAGGATTCAGTGGTTTGTAGCCCAGCGGCCAGGTTACCTCAACAGTCTGACCGTTTGCCCCACCTGTTGTTTCTTCCTCCGGCTTACTGCAGCCCGTTAACAGTCCGCCAACACCGGCAGACAGGGCCGTTACAGCTAAAGTTGCGCCGGCACTTTTAATAAACCTACGTCTGGAAAGCTCTTTTTCTTTTACTGCCATTTAATTGCCTCCTTTTTATATTTTTTACTAGCAGCTGATAGCTGTTCTAGTCATCCAGTAAACCGCATTAGCAAATTTTAGCTAATCATTCTTTGCGGCGCGAAACCCTTTGGCTAAACACAACAAGCCATATCCCCAGTTCGTAAAGTAAAAGCAGGGGAAACATCATCATTATCTGTGAAACCACATCAGGCGGTGTCAGTATTGCCGAGACAATGGCAATAATGAGTAATGCATATTTTCTGTTTTTACGCAGAAATGCCGCACTAACCAGATGCAAGGTACCTAAAACTAAAAATAAAATAGGCAGCTCAAAAATTACGCCAAATCCAAATAAAAACTTAGTAATAAAGCTTAAATAATTGGAAATGGTAAACATCGGTTTAACTTGGGCACTGGTAAAATTCATAAAAAAAGATATTGCATAAGGGAACGCAATATAGTAAGCAAATAAAACACCTAGAGCAAAAAATACTACTATTGCCAGCACAGCAGGAATAATTATCTTTTTTTCATGACTGTGGAGCCCTGGCGTGATAAAAGCAAGCAGTTGAAAAAGTAATACAGGCATTGAAAGCACTAAACCTGCCATAAACGCCAAACGGAGGTTAGCCATCATTGCCTCTGGCGGTGTTACATAAATAAGTTCGAGCTTACCGGCTGGTTTTAACAAAATGGCATGCAGCAAGTCGGCAAAAGCAAAACTAACAATAGTAGTAAGCAGAAGACAACCAATACATATAAACAGCCTTTTCCTCAATTCCTCCAAATGTTGGACTAAAGTTAAAGCCTGAACTTTCTGGGACATTGCCCCTCCTCTTTCCACTCATCTTTATTAGGTGTTTATTGCGCAAGCACCTATTTGGGTTCTTCTTCGTCTTCTGTAATAGCTTTCTTGATCTCTCTTGAAGCCTCTTTAAATTCACGTATACCTTTTCCCAAGGATTTCCCTATCTCGGGCAGCTTATTGGGACCAAAAATTAATAAGGCTAAAATAAGAATAAACAATAATTCAGAAATACCGATTCTTGACATACCAACTAACCTCCTGAGGGTTGTGAATTTTTTCCTATACAATCTACCTAAGAATACGCTAAACTTTCACCTGATTCCTGCTAGACAAAATTCCTTCAAATAATACAAAATTTGTTCGAATTTAAAAAGGCGCGATAATATAGGGGTTTTCGCGCCACCTGGTACATTTTTACTATAGATAAAACAAAATGCCATAGCTATAATCTATAGCTAATAATCATTCTATTAGATACCGTAATAATAACTTTCCGCCAAAATAAGAGCCGGCAAAAACGGCGATAGAGAAAATCCAACCGTGCAGGGAAAAAGAAGAAATCCCCGATAACAATGCACCAACATTACAACCTGAAGCAAGCCTAGTACCATATCCCATCATTAGCCCACCCAACATAGCAAAATAGTAATATTTTTTTGTACGGGGCCGGCGGATACGAAATTCACGGTGCAGCAAACTTGCTAAAAATGCCCCCAATATCATGGCCAATACTAAACAAACCAAGGGATGGGCAAACAATATTGATTTCTCTGCAGACAACTCCTGTTGAAAATATCTCCAATGTGCAACACAAACTCCAAAAAAGCCAAGTATACCACCTGCCAAGTTTGTAATACCGCTGCTGACACCCCAAGTTCTCTGGTAAAGGATTAAATAAAAGGTATTTGTTAATGCAAGTATAATTGCTCCTTTACCATAAGACCAACTGCCGGCAGGAGACCAGAAAAATGACCATACATCTTTTGTTCCCTCATATTTAACAGCAAAGAAGAACAATACAGCAAAAAGGAGTAATTGCATGATAATTGCAGCAGGCCAACCCCAAAGTTCCGGTAAAAATAGTACAGGAGAGGTTGAAATAACCGGCAGCCACCAATTTAAGTGCCAGGCGCCAAGTAATGATCCAAATAACAATCCGGCAAAAGTACCTAACTGCATTAAATAACCTTCACCTAAACGCACCAGACAACCAGTTGCACAACTTCCTGCAATTACCATTCCACAGCCAAAAAGAAAACCTCCCACAAGTGTATGCACACCAAATGGGTAGATCCTCCCGTTTATTAGCAAATCAGCAGTTGGAGAAAAAAAGTGAGCCAGGGTAAAGCCTATAGTATTAACAGCAAGTGCCACAATTAAAGCACGTGTAAGTGCAGTATTGCGAAGCAAAAAAATATCACGAAAACTGGCAGCAAAACAGAAACGGGAGCGCTGTAGAACATAACCGAAAAAGATACCAAAAATAGCAAGATAAACTGTCTGCATTAATTAAATACACTTCCTCTGTTAATGAATCAATTTCTCTTTTAACCCGACATTTTGCTGTAGAATTGCAATCTCCTAAAAAAAAGGGAAATTACTTCTTTGGTCAAATATTAAATATCAGGAGAACCATTTTTATTTTAAAACACTATCTGCCGGGTGATAATCTGATGAAGCTTGATAATTTAAAAGCATTTTGTGTTGCTGTAGAATCCGGGAGCATCTCTAAAGCTGCAAGAAAGTTATATATTTCACAACCATCGCTAAGTGTTAAAATTCAAGAATTAGAAAATTATTATGAGGCTAAACTTTTTCACCGTACTAATCGAGGCATTAATCCCACAGAAGCAGGCCTGATAGTTTATGATTATGCCAAAAAAATGCTTACTCTCAGCGATAGTGTGGAGCGATCTTTGGAACAAACCAACAACGAGACACAACAATTAATAGTTGGCACATCCAGTACCATTGGCAATTTTGCCTTGCCATGTACAGTTTACAATTTTAATGAAAAATACCCACATTACAAAGTTTCTTTAATTATCAGCAACACGGATAAAGTCCTGTCAAACCTGATAACACATAAAGTAGACCTGGGTCTTATTGAAGGCCCCGTTACCAGAGAATTAAAAAATACCTTATTGCAAGAGGGCATTAATACTAGAAGCATCATAACTAATGCTTTAATTCTGGTTGTTCCCAACAATGAAACTTGGCAGAATATCAGTCGCATTCACCTGGAACAAATAAAGGAACTTCCCATTATTGTGCGCGAAGAAGGTTCCGGTATCAGAAGCACACTACAATTAGCTCTGTCTAAGCATCATATACAGTTTGATGACCTAAATATTATAATGCAGCTGAATTCTACAAATGCCATCATTTCAGCGGTGGCTTCAGGCAAAGGAGTCAGCTTCCTGCCTAAAATAGCAGTACGTAAAGAACTCCATTATCGGATCTGTAAAGAAATAAAAGTGGAAAATACTGTTTTCCGACATCACTTTACCACTTTATATTACGATAATGATAATCAGAACCCGATTCAAAAAACTTTTTTAGACTTTTTACACTCCCCGGAGCGCGGTTTTTGTTAATTCTCTTTAGCAATGATAATTTCCCAGATTCCCTCATCTATTTGTGCAACACGGCAGGGATAGTTATATTTCGACTGAAAGTGGCTTACCACACTGGCAGAAGAACAAGTATGATCTGTGATAATAATAACCCGGTCCCCGGGTTTGATTTGTGTTAGTTTTACTTCTGCACGTATAATCGGGATCGGGCAAAATTCACCAATAGCATCAATTTTATGATCCATATGCAAATCACCTTAAATTTCTTATTTGTTGTGTTGTATAGTTTAGTTTCTACAATGTTTTCTTTAATCCCTGCAGCCTAGGCAGGATGTCAAAATATGCATGCACTAAAAAGATAAAGAGGCCATTGTGGCCTCTTTATTTTGGGGCGGTAAGTGTGACAAGGAACCGTCCCCTGTCACCCTGTCACTCGTTGGCAAGTACGAAGTCGATTTGCTGTTCTTCTTTGCTGGCGCGTTTTAAAATAACACGCACAGGCTGACCAATGCGGTATGTTTTGCCGGTACGTTCACCAATAAGCGCCAGTTTATCTTCATGGTAATGGTAAAAATCATCATCCATACTGGAAACATGAATTAATCCTTCCACCAGGTTATCTAGCTCAGCAAAAAGACCAAAGGAAGTGACGCCGGAGATCACTGCGTCAAATTCCTGACCGACTTTGTCTTCCATAAATTCTATTAATTTCACTTCAACACTTTCCCGTTCTGCCTCCATTGCTACTCGCTCACGAATAGAAGACTGTTCTGCTGCCAAAATATTATTTTTTTGAATCCTGGCTAATCTTTTTTGCCCAGGAATACCGGATAGATACTCATGCATTAAACGGTGAATAACTAAATCCGGATAGCGGCGAATGGGAGCGGTGAAATGTGTATAGTAAGAAGCTGCCAAGCCATAGTGCGGGATACGTTCTGCAGCATATTTAGCCTGCTTCATGGCTCTAAGTAGTAATGTGTTTACTACGCGCTCCTCTGGTTTCCCTGACACATCCGCCAGGATTTCCTGCAAAACACGGGAATGAATTTTATCCGGGCTGCCTTTGATTGAGATACCTAAATTATGAAGAAAATCACGGAAATATAGCATTTTGGACTCATCTGGGTCTTCATGAATCCGATAAATAAATGGCACTTCCATGTGTGAAAAATGCTCTGCCACTGTTTCATTACAAAGCAGCATAAACTCCTCAATAATTGTTTCGGCAATACTGCGTACTCGTTTTTGCACATCAACAGGTTTGTTATTATCATCAAGTATTACTTTTATTTCCGGCAAAGCGAAATCAATGGCACCACGGTTAATACGTTTTTGTCGTAATGTTTGTGCCAGCTTTCCCATCTCAATTAACATCGGCACAAGAGGTTCGTAGCGTTTGCAGAACACCTGATCAGAATTTTCTAAAATAGCGCGCACATCATCATAGGTCATACGTTCATCTGTGCGAATGATACTGGGCGTAAAATGATAAGAAAGCAAATTCCCCTGCTCATCCAATTCCATTATTGCACTCATGGCCAAACGGTCAGCTTGAGGATTTAAGCTGCAAAGATCATTAGAAAGCTCCGGCGGCAGCATAGGGATAACGCGATCAACCAAATATACACTGGTTCCGCGCTTAAACGCCTCCCGGTCTAAAAAGCTTCCTTCTTTTACATAGTACCCGACATCAGCAATATGAACTCCCAGCTCCCAATTTCCTTGCTCATTACGCTGCAGGGAAACTGCATCATCCAGGTCTTTAGCATCTGCGCCATCAATGGTGATCATGGTCAGGTCACGCAAATCAAGTCTTCCTGCTAAATCTGCTTCAGTAAACTCACGACTAAATGCCTTTATTTCTTTTTTGACCTCAGGAGGAAAATCTTCGGGTAATTCATATTTCTTAATAATTGTAAGCGTATCTACTCCCTTATCCCCGGGATAACCTAAGATTTCCACAATCACGCCCTCAGGATTACGTCTCGGTTCAGGCCAGCGTGTAATTTCAACCTGTACTTTCATGCCATTTTTTAAAGATTTCGTTTCTGCTTTCGGGATAAATATGTCCTGGGAAATTCTTTGGTCATCAGGAATAACAAAACCAAATTGGCGGCCGGCTTCATAACGCCCCACTATCAAAGCGGAGCGTCTTTTTAAAATACGGATGATTTCTCCTTCATTACTGCGTCCGCTACCACCTTTTAAAATACGTGCCACTACATGATCACCATGCATGGCGCCGCTCATCTGGTTTGCCGGTATAAATACATCTTTAATATCAGGATTATCAGGGATAATAAAACCAAAACCTGCCTGGTTTCCCTGCAGCTTTCCCACCACTAGATTCATTTTTTCAGGAACACCATAGCGGCCATAACGTGTTTTAATAATTTTGCCTTCCTGTTCCATTTCCTCCAGCAGCTTCTGAAATTGCTTTATATCTTTTTTATTGTGAATACCTAAACTATGTGCTAATTCATCAATTTTAAGTGGTTTATATGCCACTTCGCGCATAAAAGCCAGTAATTTTTCTTTAAAGCCCATATCTTACCTCTTTTCTGCTAATAATTAATCTGCCAGGCAGCTGTTTTAACTACCTTTACGTATTATTAACAAAATAACACTTTTAATAAGTGCAGACTATAAAGATAATAAAAAGAGCGGCACAGCCGCTCTTTTTCTAAAACAGTACGTCAATGAGGGGAACTATACGCAAAAAAAGTGGTGCAAATACCAGTGCAACAATACTCATTAATTTAATAAGAATATTAAGTGATGGACCGGAAGTATCTTTAAAAGGATCCCCCACAGTGTCACCCACCACAGCGGCTTTATGAGGCTCAGAACCTTTACCGCCATGGGCACCACCTTCGATATACTTCTTAGCATTATCCCAGGCACCGCCGGCATTGGCCATGAAGATTGCCAGCAATACACCTGTTAACAACGAACCGGCCAGCAGGCCGCCCAGCGCTTCTTTGCCCAGTACCACACCGGTAAGAATGGGTACAACTACAGCCAGTAATCCGGGAACTACCATCTGCCGCAGGGCAGCACCTGTAGAGATATCTACACAGCGGGCATAATCAGGTTTAGCCTTACCCTCCATAATGCCAGGGATTTCGCGGAACTGACGCCGTACTTCTTCAATCATATCAAAAGCGGCCCGGCCAACTGCTTCCATCGTTAAAGCAGAAAAATAGAAAGGCAGCATGCCGCCAATTAAAAGACCTACAATCACCCTGGCATCTTTAACATCAATGGCAGCAACACCGGCCGCTGATGAATATGCAGAGAAAAGCGCCAAGGCTGTCAGTGCGGCGGAACCAATGGCAAAGCCTTTACCAACAGCAGCAGTAGTATTGCCAATGGAATCTAGTTGGTCAGTAATATCGCGAACAGACTTATCCAAGCCGGACATTTCGGCAATACCACCGGCATTATCAGCAATAGGTCCATAGGCATCTACTGCAATCGTCATACCTGCCGTTGCCAGCATTCCCACTGCGGAAATGGCAATGCCATAAAGACCAGCAGTTTGCTGTGCAACCAAAATTGCCACTGAAATTACTAACAAAGGAAATAAAGTTGAGCGCATCCCTACCGCAAGACCAGAAATAATATTGGTAGCAGGACCAGTTTCCGAACTATCGGCAATATTGCGTACAGGTTTATAATTATCAGAAGTATAGTACTCTGTGATGCGACCAATAATGAATCCGGAAATCAACCCGGAAATTACTGCCCAAAAAGGTCCAATGCCACCGAACTCAGCGCGGTAATTAGAAATTAGAAAGTAGGAAGCAACAATTACAATAATACCGCTGACTAATGTTCCACGTTCCAAAGCACTAGACAACTTATCGCCTTCTTTGGCTTTAACAAAAAAAGTTCCAATTACGGCAGAAATTACGCCTGTTGCAGCAACCATTAACGGCAGCAGTACAGCTGGAGCCAAGCTTTCTACACCGCTATTATTAAATGAAACTATGCCAATGGTCATAGCGGCAATCAGAGACCCAACATAAGATTCAAAAAGATCAGCACCCATACCGGCAACATCCCCTACATTATCGCCAACATTGTCGGCAATAACAGCAGGATTCCGAGGGTCATCTTCTGGAATGCCGGCTTCAACCTTGCCTACTAAGTCTGCCCCCACATCGGCAGCTTTAGTATAGATGCCGCCACCTACACGGGCAAATAAAGCAATGGAACTAGCCCCCAGGGCATAACCGTTAACAATTTCGGGATCCTTAAAAATTATGTAAAGAACCCCTAAGCCTAATACACCCAAACCTACTACAGACAGACCCATCACGGCGCCGCCAGAAAAAGCAATGTTTAAAGCACTACCCATGCCGTACTGCGCAGCATTAGTAGTTCGTACATTAGCTTTTGTAGCAATATTCATTCCAATATAACCGGCCATAGCTGATGCCACAGCGCCTACAACAAAGCAAACGGCAGTTTGCCAGTCAATAGCAAAATAGATTGCCACGAACAAGACTACAATAAAAACAAAAAGAGTGCGGTATTCGCGCGTTAAAAAAGCCATGGCACCCTCATGAATGGCAGTGGCGATTTCTTTCATCCTGTCATTGCCGGGATCAGCTTTATTTACCTTACTGGCTAAGTAGAGGGCAAACAACAAACCGGCAAATCCTGCTGCTGCAATTAAATACAAGATGTTATCCATACTTTGTCTACTCCTTCTTTTTCAATTGTTTGCACATAAATTAACATGAAAGCCTTTTTAACAGCTAACCATGGTCCTGATTATTTCATTAAGATAAATTGCTATTTTCGTTTAATGAAAGGAGGTAAGAACTATAGCTAAAACCATAAATAAGACAGCAAAAATAACTGTTAATTTAGAAAGCAAATCATCAATTCCTTTTTTCTTACCAAAAAAAGATTGTGCACCGCCGGTGATGCCGCCCGATAAACCTGCTGATTTTGATGACTGCAATAAAACGGAAGCTATCATCCCTAAGCCCGCTATAATGAAGATTACATTTAGTGCTGACTGCATCAAGCCACCTCCTTCTTTAACGCCTAAAACCTTTAGCTATTCTACCATAGTCGCTGTCAAAAAACAACAAAATCCTGTCTATTAACATTTTTAGGCTTTACGAAACGGGTTACCGCTAAAAAGAGCACTTTGCCCTAAAGCTTCTTCAATACGCAGCAGTTGATTATATTTGGCAACACGATCAACACGTGACGGTGCGCCTGTTTTTATTTGCCCCGCCGCAGTGGCTACAGCTAAATCTGCAATGGTCACATCATCCGTTTCTCCTGAGCGGTGGGAAATTACAGCATTATAGCCATGTTTCTGCGCCAGCTGAATACAATCCAAAGTTTCCGTAACTGTACCAATTTGATTTAATTTAATTAAAATTGCATTCCCTGTAGCTGAATTGATACCTCGCTGCAGGCGCTCCATATTCGTTACAAATAAATCATCACCCACCAGCTGAACATTTTGCCCCAGCTTTTGCGTTAATAATTTCCATCCTTCCCAATCCTCTTCAGCCAGGCCGTCTTCGATTGAAATAATGGGATATGCTGAAGTTAACTTTTCATAATAGGCAACCATCTCTGCCGCTGTTTTCTTAAGCCCTTCCCCGGCTAAATGATAGAGTCCTTCCTGATACATTTCTGTAGCGGCAACATCCAGTGCCAGTACTACGTCCTCTCCAGGCTTATAACCGGCCTTTTCAATGGCGCTCACTATTTTTTCCAGGGCAGCTTCATTAGAGGGCAAGTTTGGTGCAAAACCACCTTCATCCCCCACAGCTGTGTTTAAACCATCCTGCTGTAAAACTTTCTTTAAACTATGAAATATTTCTGTTCCCATCCGTAGGGCTTCTGAAAATGTCGGTGCACCAACGGGCATAATCATAAATTCCTGGATGTCAACATTATTATCAGCATGTTTGCCGCCATTTAAAATATTCATCATTGGCACAGGCAGCAGTTTAGCATTAGCACCGCCTAGATAGCGATATAAAGGCAAACCTACCGCAAAAGCAGCAGCTTTAGCTACCGCCATGGAAACGCCAAGAATAGCATTGGCTCCCAGTTTCCCTTTATTTGCTGTGTTATCAAGATTAATTAATGTCTTGTCAATTAAAGCCTGGTCCAGTGCATCCATTTCCAAAAGCGCCGGGGCTATTATCTTATTAACATTGTGTACAGCCTGTAAAACGCCTTTGCCTAAATAACGCTTCTGTTCACCATCCCGTAGCTCCACAGCTTCAAAGGCACCTGTGGAAGCACCGGAAGGTACAGCTGCACGTCCGAAAGCGCCTCCTGCCAGATAAACATCTACTTCCACAGTGGGATTACCGCGGGAATCTAATATTTCACGAGCATGAATATCTACAATACTTGTCATCACCTAAACCTCCCTATTCTTGCCGCTTCTTTTTTTGCGGCAGCAGTAATGATGAACCTGTCATGACAGGTGGCTGCGGCAGCCCCAATATCTCCAGCATAGTGGGCGCCACATCGGCCAAAATGCCATTTTTCCGTAAACGCCTGCTCTGCTTTGATACTAAAATAAATGGAACAGAGTTGGGCGTATGGGCAGTAAAGGGTTGTCGGGTACGACCGGCAGTCATTTGTTCTGCATTGCCATGATCAGCTGTAATAATGGCGGCGCCGTCTACTGCCAGAACAGTTTCAATTACTTGCTGCAAACAGCTATCAACCGTTTCTACAGCACTTATAGCGGCCGGCAGCACTCCTGTATGCCCCACCATATCAGTATTAGCATAATTAAGAATGATTACATCATGCCGTCCTGCTTTTATTTCCTCAATCACCCGTGCCGTTACTTCCGGAGCACTCATCTCAGGCTGCAAATTATATGTTGGGACTTTGGGCGAAGGAATTAAAATCCTTTCTTCACCGGGAAAAGGTTTTTCTTCACCACCGCTAAAGAAAAAAGTAACATGTGCATATTTTTCGGTTTCTGCGATACGCAGTTGTCTTAGACCCGCCGCTGCCACTACTTCCCCCAGCGTTTGGCTCAGATGCTCCGGTGGAAAGGCGACACTAGCATTAATAGTTTCATCGTATTGTGTCAGACAGGTAAAGTAGGGGAAAGGCGGTGCTATCCCCCGGTCGAAACCTGTAAAATCACGGTCTGTAAAAGCTCGTGTAATCTGCCTTGCCCGATCGGGACGAAAATTAAAGAAAAATACTGAATCCAGCGCACCAATGGTAGCAAGGGGGCGGTCACCTGCCAAAATGACTGTAGGCAGCACAAATTCATCATTTTCCCCTCTATCATAGGCATTTTCCAGAGCATGCAGTGATGAAGCAGCCATTTCACCTTCACCATAAACCATTGCCCTGTATGCTTTTTCCACTCTCTCCCACCGTTTATCACGATCCATGGTATAATAACGCCCACTTACAGTGGCAATGGCACCTATACCAAGTTGAGCAATTTTTTCCTCTAAGGCCGTCAAATATTGCCGTGCACTGGTGGGTTCCACATCGCGCCCATCCAAAACAGCATGCACAAAAACTTTTTTGATTTGCTCACGCTTAGCCAAATCCATCAGCGCAAACAAATGCTGCAGATGGCTATGTACGCCCCCGTCAGAAAGCAAGCCCAACAAGTGCAGCGCCGAGTTATTATCCTTAACATGGCGCAGTGACTGCAATACCCTTTCATTCTGAAAAAAGGTACCGTCGGCTATAGTTTTACTGATGCGCGTCAAATCCTGGTAGACAATTCGTCCTGCGCCCAAGTTTAAATGGCCTACCTCTGAATTCCCCATCTGGCCGGAGGGCAGCCCCACTTCTTCACCGCTAGCCTTGAGGCGTGCCATAGGATAAGTCTTGCACAAGTGATGGTAAAAGGGGGTTTTGGCCTGGTAGATGGCATTGCCACTGCGTTTACGGCTTAGTCCCCACCCATCAAGTATAATTAGCATTAACGGTTTGGGTCGCTTCATGAAACAGCTTCCCCCGCAACACGATTAATCATGGCAGCAAATTTATCAGCAGCCAGACTGGCTCCGCCTACCAGCGCACCATCAATTTCTGCCTCCTGCATAAACTCCATAATATTTTCCGGTTTAACACTGCCACCATACTGTATACGTATATCGCGCGCTACTTTTAAACTAAACATCTCTGCTACAGTCTTGCGGATCTGGGCAGCCACTTCATTAGCATCTTTCCCGGTGGCTGCCAAGCCGCTGCCAATGGCCCAAACAGGTTCATAAGCAATTATCATGCGACGTACCTGAGAAGGATCTAAGCCTGTAAGTGCTACATTCACCTGCTCAGATACCACAGCCATGGTTTCACCTGCCTGGCGCTGCTGTAGTGTTTCCCCCACACATAATATGGGTGTTAAATTATGGGCAAAGGCAGCTTTAATCTTTCGTGCCACCTGCTGATCCGTTTCTCCAAACAAATGGCGCCTTTCGGAATGTCCAATTATAACAAAAGTTACATTTAAATCTTTTAACAGGAGAGGTGAAACTTCACCCGTATAAGCACCCTCTGTTTCCCAGTACATATTTTGGGCACCGGTAAAAATACCATATTTACTTCCGGCTTCTGCCACTAACCCCAATAATGGAAAGGGAGGACATATAACCACTTCCAAGTTGCCTTTATTTAATAACCCTGCCAACTCATGCATAAAATCCTGGGCTTCCCCGGTTGTTTTATGCATTTTCCAGTTGGCAGCAATTATTGGTGTGCGCATATCAACCCTCCTTCTTGTCTTCTAATACCGCTATGCCGGGTAGCTCTTTTCCTTCCCAGAATTCCAAGGTGGCCCCGCCGCCTGTAGAAAGATGGGAAATCTGTGCAGCCACACCTGCCTTTTCCACAGCGGCTACCACATCACCGCCTCCAATCAGGGAAAAAGCAGACGATGCTGCCACAGCTTTTGCAATTGCAATGGTGCCCTGAGCAAAGGCATCTACTTCAAATACTCCCAGCGGGCCATTCCAAATTACTGTGCCTGCTTTATCAATTAATTCTGCATAACGGGCACATGTCTGCGGCCCAATATCGAGCGCCATTTTGTCGGCAGGAACGGCATCTGCCGCCACAGTTTCGGCACTGGCGGTATCTTCAATAGCTGAAGCAACGGTTACATCCTCAGGCAAAAGAAGTTCAACATTTAAATCTGCCGCTTCTCGCATAATCTGTGCAGCATTATCAACCTGGTCTTCTTCCACAAGAGAAATACCCAGCTGATAACCTTTAGCTTTGAGAAATGTATTGGCCATACCACCGCCCAATAAAATAATATCTGCCAGTTTAAGGAAGTTTTTAATCACGCCGATTTTATCAGCCGTCTTACTGCCACCTACAATGGCTAGCACCGGTTTTTTAGCATTATGTAATGTTTGCGTTAAATTTTCAATTTCTTTTTGCATTAGCATCCCAGCTGCCGCCGGCAGATAATCTGCCACCCCCACATTGGAAGCATGAGCCCGGTGTGCTGTGCCAAAGGCATCGGAGACAAAAAGATCTGCCAGCTTAGCATACGCTTGTGCAAGCTGCGGATCATTTTTTTCTTCCCCAGGATGGAAACGCACATTTTCTAAGAGCAACACCTGACCAGGCTGCAATTTTTGCGCCAGTGCTTCTGTTTCGGGGCCTACCACTTCATTGGATTTTAAAACTTCAACTTTTAACAACTCTTGCAGCTTCTCTGCCACTGCCGTCAACCGCAGCTCCTCTTTGCATTTGCCTTTAGGTCGTCCCAAATGGCTGGCTAAAATCACCGCTGCACCCTGTTCGAGTAAATAAGTAATGGTGGGTAAGGCAGCCCTGATTTTGGTATCATCTGCCACTGCCCCCTGCTCATTTCTGGGCACATTAAAATCAACACGGGTAAAAACTTTTTTCCCAGCTACATCAATATCTTTAATGGTTTTGATTGCCAAATTAACACCTCCATTTTTGTGACAGGGGACGGTTCTCTGTCACACCCTCTGTCACACCACCACGTCTTTTACTCAAGAAAATTTAGCCGCCCGCCGACAACGACGAGCGGCAGTATATTATAATTGTTTGCCGATGTAAGCAGCTAAATCAATAACACGGCAGGCATAGCCCCATTCATTATCATACCACGAAACAACTTTAACCATGTTATCTTTTACCACCATGGTAGAAAGTGCATCTACTATACTGGAATGGGAGTTACCACGGTAATCAACCGAAACAAGCGGTTCCTCAGAGTAACCAAGAATGCCGGCCATTTTGCCGTTGGCAGCACTGCGGAAGGCTTCATTAACCTCACTCACAGTCACATTTTTACTTAATTCTGCAGTTAAATCAACAAGCGAAACGGTAGGAGTGGGGACGCGTACAGCAAAACCGTCAATTTTGCCTTGGATGCCTGGCAGCACCAAAGATACGGCTCGTGCTGCCCCGGTAGTCGTGGGAATCATAGACAGACCTGCTGCACGTGCACGGCGCAAATCTTTATGTGATACATCCAAAATCTTTTGATCATTAGTATACGCATGAATGGTAGTCATTAATCCTCTAAAAAAACCAAACTCATCATCCAGCACTTTACAAAGCGGTGCCAGACAGTTGGTGGTGCAGGAAGCATTGGAAATAATATGGTGCTTTGCCGGGTCATAGTTTTCATGGTTTACACCTAATACTACAGTCAAATCTTCATCTTTTGCCGGTGCGGTAATAATAACTTTTTTTACGCTGCCGCCCAAATGTTTGCCGGCTTGTTCAGCATTGTTGAAGGCACCTGTTGCTTCAATTACTATATCTACCCCCAAGGCATCCCAATCTAGTTTAGCAGGATCTCTGTCTGCCAAAACTTTGACTTCTTTCCCATCCAAGAAAAGTGCCTTTTCTGTTGCCTCCACTGTAAAGGGAGCACGCCCGTACAGTGAATCATACTGTAATAAATGAGCCAGCATTTTGGGATCACGGGTACTGTTAATAGCAACCAGTTCCACTTCAGGATTTTCGTGCGCTAAGCGAATACAGGCCTTGCCGA
>JAAZJT010000012.1 GCA_012800215.1 Bacillota bacterium
AAAAGAGCTATTAATTTAGCTCTTTTTAATTTAGGGGAAAGGCGGACACAGACATGAAAACAAAGGTTGTACTGGCAGAATTCCGCTCAAAGGATACGGCACAACAGGCAATACAAAAACTGGGCGAACACGGTATTATGGGCGTTTCCATGCAGCAGATCGCTGACACACCTATAGAAGGAATCGACACCATGAGCAATGCCTATGCAGGTGAATTACCATTATTTGCGCGCGGTATTAAAGGCAGTGACATCGCCATTGAAGGAACAACTGATACTTTGCTCTATAACCATGAAACGGCTGATCAAATAATGGGAGAAGGGGCAAAAGTAGAAAATGCTTACCTTGTTGCTGTAGACATCACCAACCAAGAAGAAACTAAGGTGGTAGAAAAAATATTACAGCAGCATGGAGCCGAGACCCGTATTAAAACAATTGAAGACTAGTAAAAAATTAAATAAAACTCCTCACCGTCATCATAGCTTATGTCTATTGCACAAATTGCTTTATAGATATAAGCTATTTTACTTTCTTTCAATAGAACAATTAACATTTAAATGAAAAGGATGAAAGGGAGGAGTTAGCATTGAAAAATTTTTTAGCATCGCGACGCGGAATCATTCTTGTAGGCAGTGTTATCGGAATTTTAGCAGCAGTACTGCAAAAATTGGGTAATCCCGGCAATATGGGTATTTGCGTAGCCTGTTTTGAACGCGATATTGCAGGTGCTTTGGGGCTCCATCGAGCACCCATTGTTCAATATGTACGTCCGGAAATAATTGGCCTAGTCTTAGGCGCATTTATAGCAGCTTATATTTTTAAGGAATTTAAACCTCGTTCAGGCTCCGCGCCTCTTGTCAGATTTATTTTGGGTGTTTTTGCCATGATCGGCGCACTAATCTTTTTAGGCTGTCCATGGCGAGCCTTACTTCGCCTGGCAGGTGGCGATGCTAATGCTATTTTAGGATTATTCGGTTTATCAGTAGGAGTATGGATAGGAACCATTTTTCTTAAAAACGGCTATACTTTAGGACGCACACAAAAAACTTACAAAGCTGCCGGCTGGATTTTTCCCCTACTCATGGTAGGACTATTAGTACTTATGCTGCTCAATCCACAAATCGAAGGAGCAGAGAAAAGTGGTATTTTATTTTACAGTCTCGAAGGACCGGGCTCAATGCATGCACCCCTGGTAATCTCACTTTTAGCGGCCGTTATCATTGGCTTTCTAGCCCAACGCAGCCGTTTTTGCACAATGGGTGCTTTGAGGGATTTAATTTTATTTAAGCACACACACCTTCTTAGCGGTATTATCAGTTTGGTAGCTGCAGCTTTTGTTACAAATTTAATTTTTAAGCAGTTTAATTTTGGTTTTAGCAGCCAACCAGTAGCACATTCGATGCACCTCTGGAATTTTGCTGGCATGGTACTGGCAGGTCTTGCTTTCACTTTAGCCGGAGGTTGCCCTGGTAGACAACTCTTTTTGGCAGGAGAAGGAGATGGTGACGCTGCAATTTTTGCCCTTGGAATGATAGTGGGAGCCGCTTTTGCTCATAATTTTGGTTTAGCCAGTTCGACCGCTGGAGCCACAACCGCCGGCATGGTAGCAACAGTAATAGGTTTAGTAGTCTGCATGTTAATAGGCTTTACCATGAAAGAAAGAACAATCTAGGGAGGTGCAACAGATGAGTAAAATAATAGACGCCAGAGGCCTTTCCTGCCCACAACCTGTGATTTTGACTTTAAATGAACTAAAAAACACTACAGAAACTCAATTGGAAATTCTGGTCGACACAGTTACCGCAAAAGAAAATGTCACCCGGGCAGTCAATTCACAGGGTTGGCAAGTTGACAAAGTCGAAACACTTGATGATGAGTATAAAATAGTAATATATAAATAGATTTAATAAATTAAATTATCAGGGAACCATTCCTATCTTTCCACGTCTAAAGAGAAAATGGGAGGTGGAAGGATGCGCAAGCTTACATTACTTACAATTTTAATTCTTACTGTAGCAATACTTCTAACAGCGTGTGCTGATAAGAATGAAGGAAATACATTTATTGCCACTGTTTTGGAAAATAATGAAACTTTATTATTGGTAGAACCTGAAGCTGAATCAACAGAAGCAAAATCGGCAGACAAAATATCAGTTTCTATAACCGACGCCGTTATTTTAAATGCTAATGAAATCGAAATTGCAATAGATGAAATTAAAGTAGGTAAACAGGTGGAAATTTCTTATAACGGCGGCATTGCCGAAAGCTATCCGGCACAAATTTATGGTTGCTACCGCGTAAAACTGTTAGATTAAGACCAACAGAACAAAAGAAGAGAGGGCATCTTATGAAATTGCCCTCTCTTTAAAAATCTAAAAAACGTCCGATAATATATATTATGTTAACCTGAGCTTCAGAATGTCGATATTAAGATTCTTTTACGGCTGGCAAGGCTTTTAAATCGCTTTTAAGAGTCTTTTTTTAAGTTGCTAATGTATTTATATGTCTATTAAACCTAATGAGCTCACTACCTTCACTCAGCTCATTTAAAAATTCTCTGATTTCCACGTATTTCCTGCTGTATGCATAACAATTAATAGTGAGGTTCAAGTATTCGAGTTTACTAAGGTTCTTATTACTGGGAGTATTATTTCTTTGTAAAGGATACCAAATTAGTATAACGAATATTTTATATCGTTGACAAAAAATGAAAATGCTTTGGCTTAGCCATGCATTTATTGAGGGATGCAAACATCGGGTCGAACACTGTTAAGCCATATACTGGACTTCCAGTTAAACTACTATATACTAAATACTAAGGCTAGATACTTAGGAAGGATGTGTAACATGACTAACCATAAGATTTATAAAATGAGCTTCGCAAAAGTCTATCCCCATTATATTGCGAAGGCAGAGAAAAAAGGGCGTACGAAATCAGAGGTTGATGAAATTATCCGTTGGCTGACAGGATACAGCCAGGATGAATTAGAAACGCAGCTGGAAAAACAGACAGATTTTGGGACCTTTTTTGCAGAAGCTCCACAATTAAATCCTGCACGAGCTTTGATTAAGGGTGTAGTCTGTGGTGTCAGAGTGGAAAATATTGAAGAACCAACGATGCGGGAAATTCGTTATTTGGATAAGCTAATCGATGAGTTAGCAAAAGGAAAGCAGATGGAGAAGATTTTGCGGAAATAACAATTAAGTACCTCACTTCTTTTTTAGCAGAAGAAGTAATAATATTAAGTTTTTTATACAGAAAAGGCCCCACACACCTAGAGTTATATGAGCGTGAGAGGCCTTTTCCTTTTCAGCTGCAATTCTAGTTAACACCCTCGATAACAAGACTTTCTTTGAAATCATCTCCGTAAACGTTTGCTAGTGTCGCATCATATGCCTTGCTGATAAAATTCTCTTCACTAAGGACAGCAAGTTCATTGTTAATCCAATCAAGTAGTTCTTTATAGCAATACCACACAAAATACCAACACTCATCCACATCAACCAATCCATAATATTACCTCTAAAGAAAGCAGATTGAGCCAAATGCCCAGTTCTACATTGACTTCTTTTATGATTTCTTTAAAGTAACGACAACTAACTCTGGCCGGTTAAACACACGGAGGGGAAAAATGCTGTTTCCCAAACCACGGCTTACAACCATAGAAGTGGCACCGCTGCTGTAGACTCCTGCTGTGTACTTTGGAAATAAACCCTGGTTTGGTGCAGCTAAACCACCGATAAAAGGCATTCTGATTTGTCCTCCATGAGCGTGACCGCTAAAAACCAAGTCTGCCTGCAGATCTCTATATAGATTAAAGAGCTCTGGACGGTGGGAAAGTAAGATGTTAAAGCTAGTATCTATATCGTCTAGCAAATCTTTCAGTTCAGCTTCAACATAGCTGGTACTATTATCCCACAGATAAGATTCTTCACTTTGTTGAACGGCAGGATCAGCCACTCCCAACAGCCCAATCCTGCTGCCGTTTTTATTAATTACCTCGTAAGCATTATCCATAACATTTACATTCAACACTTGTAATTTCCTTTTTAAAGTATTATAAACATCGGATAACTGTTCATGGTTGCCCGAAACATAATATGTTGGTGCTATTTTTACTACTGCCTGAATGAATTTTTCTGCTATCTCGATATTTGTGCTTCGTCTATCAATCAGATCCCCTGTTATCACAATCATCTCAGGATTTTGCTGTTTTATTTTGTCTATTAGTTTACCGTGAAAATCTTTATTGTGCAGATCTGAGACGTGTGCGATGGTAAAATTATTAAAAGCTGCAGGTAATTTAGGATTGGTATATTCATACTTAGTAATAACTAACCCATTATTCTGCCAGGCAAAAAACACTACAGAAAGTGCAACGAGGCAGATAAAGATAATAAGACACTTGAGCATTCTTGCTTTGTTTTTCATAAACAAAACCTCGCTAAATTACCGTCAATGAATTCTAAACACCATGCTTTAAAAGCTGTAATTATTATATGTCGGCAGTTACTGCTGCCTGCAGTACTTTTCCAGACACAGCCGCCGCAGTCCACAAAAAGACGAGCTTACTTATTATTTTCTCTATATTTTTAGCAAAGCCTGCTTAAACTTCCTCTCAAGTATCATACTGCCTTCCTTTGAAGTGTCACACTAAAGTATAGAAAAACATATACTGTTTTAGGCTTACTACAGTAAAGAGAAATATATTTATATTGGAAGGTGGGTAAAAATGAATAGTCCTCAATGTCATAAGTGCTTATGTGAGTATAACCGCCTTACTGAAGCGCGCTTTTGGACACGAATTCTGATGGAGCACGCTTTGTTTATTAAATTGGGGTTAGCACCGAATGAAACTAAGCTAAGTGCTGAAGCACAGGGATTTGTGGAATTATTTGAAAGTTTATTAAACAGGCTAAATAGAGTAAAAAAATTAAACCCGGAGTTACTGGCAGAATTAATCGAAGCAGTAGAAGCTATTATTGAGTTTAAAGCGAAAGTTTTAAGACTTATCATTCAATGTGAAATGCCGCCCGGTAGTAACTATCCCCTTTTGTTGGATCATATCAGAAGGGAAGCAGAGCGCTTTTTAAAACTTTTAGTTTCACCTATGGCAGAAGATTCACTGGCTCTATTGTTGCAGCAGGAAGTTTTCTGGTTGCGCATCATGAAGGAGCATATTGAATTTATTATTCATTTATTAGATCCATCCGAAAGAGAACTTCTAAAGCAGGCACATGAGTTTAGGAAAACTTTCTCTAGATTACTGGAAACTGCCCGGGATTTAGATTCCATGGCACAAACATCCCCGCATAGATTTAATGATGTGATACAATTTACCCAAAATGTAATTCAACATACTAGGGAGCTTAGAAATTTTAAAGCAGCAGCATTTGAACTGGATGAGATGTGTAAAATTTTGGGGATTATTTCTGACCCTCTACTGCTCGACCATGTTCGGCGTGAAGCAGACAAATTCCTTTCTGAGTTAGATGTACTTTTACCTGAAGTTGAAAGGTGCCACTCTTCCCAAAATCGGTAAATAACTCAGTGCAATATGACCATAAAGCTTTAAAAGGGAGTACCCATATAATTGGGACTCCCTTCTCTCTGTTTTGATTTTTTGTTGCATAGCTGAAACTTTATTTAAAAATACTTCTAGATCGAAATAACTACTTCTTCAGTGCAATCCGACCTTTCTTGGTCGCCTAAAGAATTAATTAATTCTACAGGATTTACTATTCTTGCTTCATATTTTCTTTCATCTATTTCAATTACCTTTAGCGTACCTGTTTGGTAGGCTGTATGCCAAAAGAGTTCTGGTGTTATGTCTGGCTTGACCTGGCAGGAAAGAGCATACAAGCCGGCTAAATAAGGAATTGTATTACTCCAGTTAACTTCCGGAACGAAGATGTAATCTTCAGTGTGCTCTGCTCCGGCAGATGCTATACCAGCGGACGGAACCATTAATATCTTCTTTGACTCAATCGCAGAAAATTCCTGCTGATAAAAGTCACCATGACCATTTCGGTTAATTGCGGCCAGCCAGTGTTCCCAAGGAGCAGGATAATACGAATCAACACTATCTGGATCTGCCAAGGCATTTTTGACTAAGCCATAAAGATGGAAACTGTTATTAAACTGCCAGAGGTTGCAGGAGATAACAAATATGCCCTTCTCTTTTGCCTCCTGCATAGCTTTCAGCATATTTTTATAACCTTTGGTGTGAGGAGACCACCATTGAGAAAGGGATATCACCCTGATTTTATCTGCTTCAGAAAGTGTTTCATTCAACTTAATTATGCCACGAATTGCCTGTGCAGTAAAATTCTGATTCTGAATAATTTTATCGCTATCAATATCCATATTTCTTACTGCCACATAATAAAGGTTAACCCCTGGTGCTACCCCTAAGGAATGACCTGCCAGAATCGAAGCCATACTAGACCCGTGAAATTCGGCAGGAGCATTTTCATAATTAACCTCTCTATACATTTTTAAATTATTCTTATACTCAATATGGTCCACAAGTAAAGTATAATCTATAATTGCAACACTGACGCCCTCTCCAGTTATTCCTTTTTGATGCAATGAACGGAGTTGAAGGCCAGGGTTTTTATTTAAGTCTAGAATATATGCTGGATTGAAGCTATCTGGCATTGTAGCCGGCCACTTAGTAACTGTATTGAAGCTGGAATTGAGAAGTGTTTCTAATTTATCCGCTAGATCAACTGCAGTTAGATCGTGGCTGCGAAGATCCGGTCTTGAACGAAAATTAGGGTTATATTCGGGAAGCTTTTGCAGAGGCTGTTGCAGACGTCTGGCCAGATTTTGCACATCCGGTTTTCGCTCAATTCCTACCGCAAATTCAACCTCTTCCAGTTCACTGCACCCTGATATTAATAAAGATAACAGCAGTAAAATTACTATACTAATTCTGAGCATAGTTTTACCCCCTTCTTATTTATTTCTCTAATCTGTCCCCTGCAGAATAATTTCAAATTCACCCGTCACATTATGTGCCGCTACATTGAAGTACCACGTACCGCTTACGGGAGAGAAATTTCTCTCTTCTGAAAGCCGCTTTTTATTGTTCACTTCTCCTTCCCACCTCACAGCGCCTGTCGGATTTAATAATTCATACATAATAACTCCATCATTGATTTTGATGTCCATTTTCGCTTTGATCTGCTGGATAGAGCCTTTACAATCTATCTTGGAATGAGTACTTGACGTTGAGCCAGAGGAAGAGCAGCCGCTTAACAAGCAAATTAAAATAACTGAAATAACAATAATTATAGGTTTTCTCACCGTTATCAACTCCTTGATTTTATTCATTGAAAGCTTGATACCTAAATGAGATTTAATTGTATAGTTTTTCAACATCCACCTTGATTTATAAAAAGAGTGTCTAAACAGTTACTGAACATTTTCTAAAAATGCACCTACCTTCGCACGGTGCTACACATTATAATAAATATTGGCTTTGATTGTTTATTCCACCATCTTTTTCGGATTATAATGTACATAGAAATTTACAAGAGCACTTAAAAAAAAGTGTAACCTCATGAGCTTTATTTCGTTTATAAAGTAAAAGGAGATTTCCCTATGCTAAACGACCAGCTGGAACAAATTTATAGTAAATATTACCGGGAAGTCTTTCTTTATGCCTTTTCCCTCTGTCAAAATCAACAACAGGCTGACGACTTAACCAGTGAGACATTTTTTAAAGCCCTGTTATCCCTGGATGAAGGTACACCATATATAAAATATTGGCTTTTCCGGGTCTGCAAAAACTTATATTTAGATAGCGCGAGGAAAAAGCAAAAATATGCTACACCCGACAGCTTGGCAACCATTCCCTCAAACAAGGCCGACCCTTTAGACCAGATAATAGAAAATGAACAAAATAAGTTAATTTATACTCAGATTATGAAGTTACGGCCCTCATACCGAGAAATCATTATCCTTTTCTATTATGGTGGTTTATCACTGAAGGAAATTGCCAGCACAACCGGCTTAACTGAAGGAGCAGCAAAAGTATTGCTACATAGAGCAAGAAAAAAATTAAAAGCCATTTTGGAGGATAAAAATGAATTTTAAACAACTATTGGCCAGATACGAAAAAGGCAGCATTACGGAGGAGGAAAAACGCATAGTTGAGGAAGAAATAGAAAAATACGAAGCCTTAGAAGAATTTATTGCCAGTAAATTTGAAACAGATTTTATGAACCCTACAGAAAAAGATATACGAATAGAGGAATCTCGCAAACTTACAAAAAAAGTTAATACCAGATTAAGAAAAGTGGTATTAACCTCGGTAACTATTATTACTCTTTGCCTCTTAAGTATATTTTTTATCATTTCCCCTCTTGTAGACAGTTTTTATTATAACCCTGCCAAAATCTCCGTGGGAAAAAGTATAAGCGATGTAAATTTTGATTTGGCTGCACTTATAGAACTAAACCAGCCTGGCTATGCTTTAGCAGGCCAGGCAAATGTTGATAGATTTGGCTTTGCTAGTTATGATGGCTATTTTTATCGCCTAAATCTGTTCACTCAGGAAGTTGATGAAGTACCAATAAAAATTAAACGTAATAAAAGCTTAAGTAAAAATTTCTTCGACATTGACAGACCCAGTTTTATCACCATAGAAGCTCCCGGGTTTCTAAGCTCAGATGATATTAAACGACAAAAAGAACGTGTAATGAATCATCTCCAACAACTAAGCCCAGTTGCCTATGTGGCCGCCTATCTCACTTTTGAAGATGATTTAAGCATGGAAGAATTGGAAGACTTGGTTGTGCAAAAGAACCATTTTCTAAATTTTGTCTGGGCAGGTATCAGAACAGCCCCTAAGGGAGAAAGAATGAATAATCTCACAGGTATTGCGCTGCACCATCACAGCATCATCTTCCATTCCGGAGACCAGCCAAATACAGAAAAATATCCTGCTTTTAATTTTTTAGAATGGCTCACAGGCAATGAAGGGATTCCTCCCGGAAGTTCAAGGTGGGCTGTAGGCACTGAGCTGCATTATAAAAGTTTATTAAAATATATGATAGACAGAAAAGACGTTCCTGAAGTTTTCGCAAATAACCCAAATCAGAGGGAATATTATCAAAAGGCCTTAGATTATGTGGAGGAAAACGGTGTTAAAGCCTATGGTGTCTTGGTCTATGCTACAGCCCAAGATTTAATTAAACTAGTAGAAAACAGTCCAGTTAAAACTTTAGAAATAGACCGGGTTTTGGCTTCGCAAAGATACATCCAATAGATATTTACCAAATTTAAGAACCAGGTTACCCAAAGGGACTAGCCTGGTTCTTAAATATATATAATTATAATCAATATTATTAATCTTCTGACTATATGTTGAAAAAAGGATTATGGTATAATATACTTTTCTTAGCAAAAGTTTCTAGGCGGAAATAAATAAAACTATAGGGGTGATATTGATGGATGCGCAAAAAATGAAAGAATTTCGCACAAAGTTATTTTCTGATGTGTATACAATTTAATAAGGTTTGTCATATTGCCGCAGAGCAAGGCCAGGCTATGCAAATATTCTTAGAGGGTGACTGGACTCGCTTCCTTGACTATCTCCAAGAACTACCACAGGGCACCCAAATGTGGATGGAGTACGGTGATCCTCGTCAATTTAAAGACAGATTAGGCAAAAAAATGGTGCTGGGTGGTTTTTATCCTATGACGCTGCTTGGAAGAGCGACAAAGGAACAATGCATAGATAAAGCAAAAGAATTAATGGATATTTTAGCACCTGGCGGGAACTATATCTTTATCCTTGATAAATGGGCACTAAACGCCAATGATATTAATCCGGAAAATTACCGTGCTGTTTTAGAATACATTCGTGATAATGGTAAGTATAGCAATGCGGGTGAACAAGTAACAACAGCTAAAAAAGAAGATTCTATTCAAAAATATTCTCACTTATACCCAGAATTTAAATCCAAATATATTATCAGCTTCGATGAATTTAAAAAAGAATATCCGCCGATTGATGAAAGAGTTGAGCCTCTAATGCGTGCCGCCTATGATAAATACACAGCGATTGTAAACAGAGTCCGCATGTGAATATGTATTTTATCAAAAAAGATGGTCTCCAGCATAGAGACCATCTTTTTATGCATGTAGTACCAATTTTGCCAATTCTAAGGGGGTTATATATTGGTCGTCTTTATAGGCACGCATATTTCCACCTGAGATTTCATCTATTAAAACTATTTGGTTATCAATTTTACCAAATTCAAATTTTATATCATATAAGTCTATATTAATTTTAGCTAACTCATCCTTAATTACTCCGGCAATGGTTTTAGTTAAGTCTTTAACCTTTTTATACTCATCTACTGTTAATATCCCCAGCATTTCCAGCGCATCCTCAGTTATGAGCGGATCACCTTTTTCGTCATCTTTGATAGTAAATTCGACTAGAGCGTCGAGGGGTTGGCCGGCTTTCACATATTTTCCATAGCGGCGCAAAAAACTGCCCACTGCTCGATAACGGCATACTATTTCTAGCCCCTCTCCAAAAACCTTTGCGGGACGCACTTTCATTGTTGTTTTTTCAATATCTGCCTCTATGTAGTGAGTTGGTATACCTTTTGCCTTCAATATTTCAAAAAAATATTTTGTTAAGCGCAAACCTGCCTTGCCTGCACCTTCAATGGTCAGGCCTACGGTATTGGCTCCGGGGTCAAAAATTCCATTTTCACCTGTGCAATCATCTTTAAATTTAAGCAAATAATTACCGTCAGCCAGCGAATAGACATCTTTGGTTTTTCCTTTGTGAACCAGCTCCATTATATATCCCCTTCTCCTAAAGTTATCTACTTTATTTTACACAAATGACTGGCAAGGTTTCAAGAAAAACAATAAGGTTTTATCAGTAAAGCCATTTTGTGGGCAATAAAAATGTCCAGGGCATTGTTAATAGAGCTACAGTAATGGCCATTTTAAATTTTAACGACTTCTCAGCAATAAGGTTTTCAAAAGTATATTTATAATTAAAAATAAAAATAAAAATAGCTGCTACCAGTATGGCAGAGATAACGATTACAATGGCTAAGGGGTGACTAAAAGGATCAAAATTTATGGCAGTTACTAATTCATTACTTAACCCAAATAAATTTTCGCCCATAACAGCTGCAAACAAGATTGCAGCACCTATCATGTCAGCTAGAAAACCATACAGCCAGACTTTTAGGATGCTGCGTTTGTAAAAATCCTTGAGGTTAAGATTTGTTTCCACTAATTTGTATAGATAAAAGCAAATTACTATTACGAGTGAATCAATAAGAAAATTAGCAAGTAACGTTAAAAAGATAACGGGTGGGAAAAACAATAAAAACCAGATGGGAAAGATGATATTATAAAGTTTTTTCTGTTTCATTTCAACCCCTCCTCTGCTAAATTATGAAAACAGAGTAAAATTAGGCAGCAAAAACAAGACAGTTATAAAATGACAGGCACTCCCGGCTAAAACAAAGAAATGCCAAATGGCATGATTATATTTAATCTGCTGTAAGGCAAAAAAGATGGTACCTACACTATAAAAAAAGCCGCCAGCTACTAAAAATTTAAAACCTGTACTATTCATACCGGCAATAATGGGCTTTATGGCAACTAAGATAAAAAAGCCCATAGCAACATATAAAAGAGTGGAAAAAACAATATGTTTATTAATATAAAATATCTTATATATAATCCCCAAGATAGCAACTGTCCAGATAATACCTAAAATATGTATACCTATACTCTCTCTTAAAGTAATTAAAGTTATGGGAGTATAGCTGCCGGCAATTAACAAATAGATACACGCATGATCGATAATTTTAAGCACTTTTTTAGCCTTACCTTTAGGAAAACCATGGTAAAGTGTTGATGCTATATACAAAAAAACCTGACTGACACCAAAGATAGTAAAAGATAAACGATGCCACATATTGCCATATCTATTGGCATAAATGATTAATACTACCAAAGCAGGGATTGCTAAACAAACACCTATTCCATGGGAGATTGTATTTACTAATTCTTCTTCTTTAGTAAGTTCTCTGATCTTTACCATCTTATTCCCCTTACCCTCCTTCAATGCCAGCTTTTCAAATTGCTTTTCAAGAAAGATAAGTAAGCAACTCCAACATTGTAATATATTTTCTCACAATTTTCAACACTAATTGCTTAAGCACTGTGTTTAACTACGGTTGTTTTTTATTTCCACTTGGTTTATACTATTACCAAAAGCAGGAAAAGGGGGTAAGTATATGACTGAAGTTACTTTGGACAAAGAGGGCATTATTGCTCTCATAGAAGAGCGTTTAAAAGAACCAAAACAGCAGTTTGTACTTTCAACACTTACCGCTGACGGATATCCTGATTCAAGATTAATGGGTAATATTTGTGATAAAACCATCGACGAAGTGTACTTTACCTGTCAGACGGGCTCAAGGAAACTAGAAGAACTCGACAGCAATGCAAAAGCAAGTGTTTATTTTACTTTCAGCGGGACTACTGTTTGGCTATATGGGAATGCATCATATACCAGGGATGAAGCTATACGTAAAAAAATATGGAATGACAGAATGCTGCGCATCTATCCGGAAGGTGTTGACTCGCCTCGCTTAACCGTTATAAAATTTGAAACTCGGAAAGTACGTTTCTCTCAGAAAAGAAATGAATATATAGAATTTGAACTCTAGAAAGGGGTGTTCATAATGAGTTTTATTGAACTTGCCCAAAAACGCTATTCTGTCCGACAATATCAAACGAAACAAGTTGAACAGGGTAAAATAGACGCGATTTTATCAGCTGGAAGATTAGCACCTACAGCTGTTAATAAACAACCACAAAAAATCCTAGTAGTTAATACCACAGAAGGTTTAGACAAATTAAATAAAGCAGCTAATATTCACGGCGCGCCGCTGGCCTTTATAGTCTGCGCCGACCATACAATTAGTTGGAAAAGGCGCTATGATGGCATGGATTCAGGCATAATTGATGTTACAATAGTTACAACACATATGATGATGGCAGCTACAGAACTTGGCCTTGGCTCCATTTGGGTTTGCCACTTTAACCCCGATATATTAAAAGCAGAATTTGCACTGCCCCAGGAAATTGAGCCGGTTAACATCTTAGGTGTTGGTTATGCTGCAGGACCGCCAAAATCTCCGGATAGATTTGCTCACGAACGCAAACCGCTAACTGACACTGTTTTTTACGAAAAACTTTAAAATATTATTGCCTCGCCTTCTCTTTGCGAGGCAATATTTATTGTATTCCAAAGATATTTCTTAGCAGTTAAGTTTTAAGCGTTTCCCAGTGATTTTTACTACTGATAATTTTAGGACAGCAACATCTGCTATTGCCTCTTCGGTAAAATTATAATTTTCTTTTTTATCATACTTATCCATAATTACTTTGAGGCCCTTTATTTTTTCTTCACCGTTTACTTGAGTGATTTTACCATACCCCATGACACTTTCATATTCCATGGTATAGCTACAAGGCTTTTCACTTTTGATTAATTTGTGAGCAGAGTCCATCTCAAAGGCTACATGCGGGTTTTTTTCTATTAAACTCATTTTCTTGCCACTGCCAGCACCATGAAAGTATAATGCCAGAGAATCAGCAGCTGCGGTAAAACCAAAGTTAAGTGGGACTATGTACGGATATTCACAGTCAAAAAACGCCAGCCTACACACATCACAATTATCGATGATCTTTATTATCTCATTTATTTCCACAACTTGGCGGTCTTTGCGTCTCATTAATTATCCTTCTCTCCTCTGTGCTATTAGTAAAAAAGTGCCGTTGTTACTGCGGCACTTTTTTACATATTAAATTATAAATGGGCAGATAAGAAGCGGAAAACTTCTTTCTCTATATCCATAAAAATATCTAATAAATATACCTGATCATTCTCAGATAAATTATATTTTTCAATTAACTCTTCCCGCGAAAGAACACTCCCGTACTTTTTCTCCATTGCTCTCCTCCTCTTCTTTTTAAGATTATTATGCTTAATATTTGCCGTACTCTTTTAAGAATTCGATAACAGCCTGCAAGTTTTCGGTTTTAAAGTCACTGCCACGGATAGCCGCCTTACTCGCGGAGAAAATATAATTTCCACCTGCAGCCAAATTATCTAGTGTTCTCTTTGCTTCATCTATACACTGCTCTTTAGTACCAGTCTTCAACACTAAAGCTGGATAACCATGGCTGAAAACATGGCGCGTACTGACTTTTTGTGCAATTAGCTTCTGATCGGAAGATTCAAAGGCAAGTTTAACTGTACCTGGTAAATCGTTTAAGAGGTCAAGATGTGGATCCCAGTTTTGCTCACAGAAAATTGAAGGCATAAATCCTGCCTCCTGGGTGGCAATTATTAACTTTTTAAAGGTTGGCCACCAAAACTTCTCCACTTCTTTTGGCCGCATAAAGGGCGGCATATGTAACGGATAGCTAATACAAGGAATGGCGCCTCTTTTAGGTGTATTTTTAATTTGTCTTATTTCATACTCAAGTACCGCTTCGCATGCATCAAGCACCCACTGCGGCTTTCTCTTAATGTCCATTAAAATTGTTGAAAAACTGCGAATATAATCAGCAATGAAATCAAAAGGAGCCCACAGCAGGCCACACATAGCTATTGCATTGGCCCGTTGATATTTTTCAACTAATTTCGGTGCCATGCCGGCAAATTTCGATGCCACCACATCGCGTGCTATTTTAATTTTTATGTTTCCCAGCAGCGGGTCTTCCTGTAATATGCCAAATACACGCGGCTGAATTTTTCTTACAATAAACTCAAAAGGATCTTTAATAAACTCGGGGTATTCATCGACATCTAATGGTGCAATGTCGGGATGCTGGAAAAAACCATCAGCTCCTGGCTGCATGAATTTTTGGTCTACATACCGGAATACGGCAGCCTGGCTAAACGGTGCCGTCGGCAATGTGTCTGTTTCAAAAAGACGTGCCATTTCTTCAGCTGCTTCATAAATTCTTTCCGGACTATATAAGTCACGTAAAAGATTATACCCGACTTTTTCGAGTGCAGCTTCAACTGTTATACCATAACTAATGGGTACCCTGGCAGGCTTCTTGCCACTATGAACATCGAGAAACAATTGGTTTCTTTCTTCTTGTAAAGTTTTTTGCGCACACATTTTGTTATTAATCCACCCCCATTAAATTTGTACATTAGTATAATATCATTATAGAAGAAAGTATGTCAATCAATTGCAAATTATCGTATTTATCTGACTATAGTTGCGGTAAAAGTTCATAGTATAGCAAAAGTTTAGCTTTTCAGCTGTGCTGCTAATTATCTTTAAAAACAGGGGCAATGCGGTCAATTCTATTAGTCCAAATGCCGCCGCTGTAATTTGCCGGAAGCTGCTGTAAATCTTCTGCAGTATCAAATCCTTCTGACCATTCACCGGTGCCATTAACAAGTATGACATGGGTATTGACAGCTTCCATCCTCTGCACAAAACGATGCGGCTAGCCCCAGAGAAAGCGGGCATAATTTTGAGGCAGATGAAATTGTGTATTTCGCATGCTTCCAGGGATATAACCTGTCCAGCCAATTAATAGATAAGACAGTAAAGCCTTTTTCATCGTTGCCATTGACATCACACGCAAATCAGGCAGCCTCTCCTGCAGTACGGAAATAGGCTGGTTAGCGCCATAAACTGATAATAATTTCAATTTGTCTGCAGGCATCGTTGAGAGATAATCTGCAAGCTTTTCACCGCTTTCTAAGTCGTTACTCTTAATATGGAGCAGTAACTTCTGTTTAGGAAAAGCTGTGAGTACTTCCTCTAGTGTCGGCATTAAGCCTACTCCTTTACCGCGGAAAGGATAAGTCTTACCGTTATCAGCTGTATAACCATAACCTATATCAAGTTGTTTCAGTTCTTCCATAGTATGTTCCCTTATAGTTCCGGTACCGTTTGTCCGATATTCTAATAACCAATCATGAAAAACAGCAAATTGACCATCTGCAGTTAACTGAATATCTAGCTCAACTATATCTGCTCCAGCCGTAAATGCTGCCTGCATTGAAGCTATGGTATTTTCTAAATAAGGATGTTCCGGTGCATAGATAATGGCAGCGGTGTTAGTATCCCCTGTAATGCCTTCCATGGGAAAGGTTTGTGCGAGGCCGCGATGAGCTAATAGATAAGGCTTCCCAGAATTGCTGACAAATAAAGAAGTATTATTGACAAATATAAAACCGCAAGAATAAGAATAACCGGCAGTATTTTTTTATTTTAGAGCCCATAACTTCCCTTCTCTACTCTTTTAATGAATTAATATTTAAACCGCCTGTAATTATTATTGCCATAAATATATCTGGTCTGTCTGCGTTTTCTACTGCGTCGTATTAATAGCACTAAAAGCAGTAAGAAAACAATTGGCACTGCAATTGCAGAATATAAAAACTTATCATTAGGGTTTTCTGCAGTAATTGTTAAATTAGCCTGACCTAGCTCATGATGCATTAAATTATTCATTTCTTTTAAATTAAAGGTAATTTCTACTACTGTTTGATTGGAATTGCTTAGCAGCAGCTTTAAACTTGTAGCAATATCTGAAATTGTCAAGCTTTGATGTGCCAACCTCTCGATCTTAACAGGGTTAAATTCTAAGCCTTCCATTTCTTCTAGCTCTAATTCTTCGTGCCCTTCCACCAGGTGACTCGCGTCAAAAGAGATTGTCTTAAACGCATTAAAACCATATTCCAATAGTTTAACTGTATCAGCATATTTAGTTTCAGTAGTGGGACTGTTTAAGACAACCACAATCAGCTTTCTTTCTCCCTTTTGGGCTGCCGTAGCCAATGTATGCCGAGCCTCTGGCGTCCAGCCACTTTTACTGGCAATCACCCCCATACCCTGTATTTCACCATTTATAAATGAGTTGGTACTGTTTAAATATCTTGTTTCCGGTTGTATATTCGTAGGAGGAATTTCAAAACGTTTTTCACTGAAGATAGTAAGAAACTGAGGATTTTTAATGGCCTCCCTTAGTATCTTTGCCATATCATAAGCAGTGGTATAGTGATTGCTTTCATGTAAACCATGTGCATTAGCAAAATGTGTATTTACAGCTCCCAAATCTTTTGCTTTTTGATTCATCAATTCAGCAAAACCGGCTAAATCACCGGCAATATGCTCAGCTATCCCATTGGCAGCATCATTGGCAGAAGAAATAGATAACGCATAAAGGGCTTGCTCTAAAGTTATTTTTTCATCTACATCTAATGCTATATGTGATGACCCTCTGCCTATGGAAAAAACAGCTTCGTTGCTCATCACTATTTTATCCTGCAAATTGCCTTTTTCCAGAGCTAACATTCCTGTCATAATCTTGGTAATAGAAGCCGGGTAGTACTGCTCAAACATATTCTTAGCATAAAGGACTTGTCCCGTCTGTGCATCCATTAACACTGCAGCTTCGGAACTTAATTCTGGCGCATCATAAATATCAGCAAATGCAGTTTTGTATACCATTAAATTTACAACAATTATTACAATTATAATTAACTGATGTTTTATTTTAGCTGGCATTTTTTCTTCCTCATTTAGTAAAACTTTGTAGTACAATTACTGTTTTAAAGGTTCAGTATAAATATTTCATAATAGCATCTTACCATAATTAAAAAATGCTTAAAAGCTGATTGGGGATTTTTTTGCAAAGATTAGTTTTTGCTTGACTGCTAAAGATATACGGGTGTATATTTAAGGTGGATATATCCTCTATGGATATATAATGATACAGAAAGCGGGGTTGGGTATGGCACGGGAGCAGCTGCAAAGTTTAACAGAACCCATGTATTATATATTGCTTGCATTAACTACGCCGCTTCACGGCTATGCCATTATGCAAAAGGTAGAAGAGATCTCAGCAGGTAACTTTGTGGTGGGTCCAGGGACATTATACCGTTTGTTGGCACGTTTTGAAAAAGAAAAAATTATCCAGCAGTATGATGATGACGGTCGCCGTAAGACTTACCTGATAACAGCGAAAGGATACCAAGTTTTACTGAATGAATATCGGCGCCTAAAACGACTTGTGGACAGCGGAAAGAATATTTTAGGGGAGTAGATAAAATGTCTAAGCCAAAATACACAAAGCGCTACCGTTTTTTGCGGACATGGCAGATTGCAGAGAATGAAGCTTGGTTTACTGCGATGTCGGCGCAGGGCCTTCACCTCCATAGCATAGGCGGTTTTTTTGCTACCTTTTTGTGTGGAGAGCCGACCGAATATATTTATTCAATTGAACCATTAGACAAAGAAGTTGAAAATGAGGAAAAACTTGCCATCTATGAAGATGCAGGCTGGGAACTGGTGGCAGAAATGGAAGAGCTTCAGGTCTTTCGTACTCCCGTTCAAAGTAATGTCAAACCAATACATACAGACCGCAGTATCTATCTTGAATTACTGCAGCAAAGAAAAAAAGCGCTTTTTAAATCAACGCTTCTTGGGTTACTTGCCGGATTAATCTATATTGCCTACTCGCTATATAGATGGCCTATACTTGCAACATTTCTCGGTTTTCTCTTTTTACTGCCCTATTTCTTCGTCTTTCCCAACCTCTTTAAAATGATACTGGACTATTACTATTTGTATAGTTATGTTAAACAGGGGCAATTACATGAGCAAAATAAGTCAGATTATCAACAAGCTATACGAAAACGTAAATTGACCCAAGGGGCAATCTTGCTAATCGAACTGCTTTGTCTGGTTTCAATTATACATGTGGCCTATCAGGCAAAAGCAACTAAACCATTGTCTATGGCCCCGGCATATGTACTGACCTTGGAAGAAATATACGGGGATGAGAACTTAGTAGTCCCTGCTGAATATGAAAATAAAAATATTTTTTCCTCTGCTCAGTCGTTACGCTATGTCTGGACTGACTACGCCAACTATGCCAGAAAAGATGGCAGATTTGTAGTCATTTACGGCAACGTTTATCTTGCCAAGAACGTTGGTACTGCCCGGCAAATGGTAAAAGCTCTGGTGGTACATTGGAAAAAACCTCGTACTGTATTTAACAATATAGTTGAATATACCAGTAGGCCACAAAACCCCGGCTTTGATGAACTGTATCTTTCAGATAATTACACAAGTGGTATGGGAATAATTATTGCACGTCAGGGCAATTATGTCTACGATATCTCTTATATCCGTGACGGCAAGTTGGTACTGGAAGCATTATACCACAAGGCTGCTCAATTACGATGACACAATACAGTCGTTTTATCCGGTTTCGGGAAAGTGATGAAAATGGAAAAAAATTACCACACTCTAAAGTTATGTTTACTGCTGCTCTTGCCTGCAGGAATTATTCTAAGCCATAAGGCTCAATCATCCCCTGCCTGGGTAGAAAAAAATTATACTCAAGGTTTCTTTGTGACAGTTAATCAATTTTTAAGTCGCGCAACAGGTCTGCTGCCCTTTTCAGTAGCTGAAATTTTGGTTATTGTCTTGGGAGTTGCCCTAGCTATAAGCATTTGTCGTTTAGTGATTAGAATAATAAAATGGCAGGCAAAACGAAAGCAGCTGCTTGTAAATTTTCTGCTAAACACGCTTATTATCATTAGTATACTTTATTTTAGCTTTAATCTTTTATGGGGGCTAAACTATTATCGCCAGCCCTTCGCTGCCCTTGCCGGCTTAGAAATCAAACCGGCAGCGGTCGCGGAATTGGAGGAGCTATGCCGCTCTTTAATTATCCAGGCTAATTCACTTCGTACAAAGCTCGAGGAGGATCCACTTGGTGTGATGCAATTGCGTGCAGGGCGGGAAAACGTTTTTAATACAGCAGAGATAGGTTATACCAGAGCAGCAAAGTTTTATCCGCAATTGGGTGGAACTTACGGCCAACCCAAAGGCGTCCAGTTCTCTAAATTTATGTCTTATACCGGCATCACCGGCATCTATTTTCCTTTTACCGGTGAAGCAAATGTTAATATCTCTATTCCTGACTGCATGCTGCCTGCCACCACCTGCCACGAAATGGCGCATCAACGTGGCTTTGCCCGCGAAGATGAAGCCAATTACCTTGCCTATCTCACTTGTATGCTCCACCCTGATCCGGACTTTCAGTATTCAGGTACTCTTCTTGCCCTTATTAATGCCATTAATGCTCTATACCGGCATGCTCCCGAAAGAGCTTTGCTCTTACAAGAAGAATATAGTGAAGGATTGCAGAGGGACTTACTGCATAGGAGAAAATTCTGGCAGCAATATGAAGGGCCGCTGGAAGAGATTTCACGTGAAATTAATGATAGCTACCTTAAGGCAAACCGGCAGGCAGATGGCGTACAAAGTTACGGTAGAATGGTGGATTTACTTTTGGCTGCTTACAAGGAAAATCAGAAAGGCGCAATTCCTTAAATTGGATTGCGCCTTCTTTTGTCTTGATATGTATTAACTCAAAGTCAATTCTTGCAGTTGTTTTTTTACACCGTCGCTTACGAGGCCGCCATGATAACAAATAATCTGCTTTATCTCGTAGGGAAGAAGCTTCTTTAATGATGCTTTGGCTTCTGCCATATCAAGAGTAAATATAGGGTCAGGACCTAATAATTTACCGTCTTTTGCTACAATACTGTCGCCGGTGATTAATGTTTTGCTTGGTATATGATAAAGGCAAATATGCCCTGGCGTATGTCCTGGGGTATGAATTACAATAATACCTCCGCAATATGGCAGTTCCTGGCCATCAACCAGCGTATTGTTTACTTTCACTGTTTGCCGATTAAGATAAGCTTGGCGTCTTTCTTCCTGCTGCGCTGGCGGTAGTGCCTTAATTGATTTTTCTATTTTTGCCAGTAAATGTTCTTCTCCTTGAATATAAGCCTTTTCTTTCTCATGTGCCAGAACCGAAATTTGTTGCGCAGCAGCAGCTAATATTTCCGGGATACTGCCAAGGTGATCCCTGTCATGGTGGGTAGCAATAATCTTGTTAAGCCTCGAAAAAGGTATCCCTAGCTTCTCCAGCGCTAGCTGAATTTCAGCCTGCATATTTGGTAAACCTGCGTCTATTAATACAACATCCGCTTCATCCCAGATAAGTGCAGCATTAAAAGTCTGTCCACTTCCTGTGGTTAACTGAAGCATTTCCACTCCCTCTGCAATCTTCATGTTGCCCTACCTCCTCTCACCTATATTGTCTGAATTATGTTACTAATCACATTTTATCAAGGTTACAGCTTAACTACAACTATAATTATATATTCAGCCAATGTTCAGAGAATGTTTAGAGCAATTTGTTATCGTAAATGTGATAAATTAAGCAAGGAAGTGATTAAGTGGAAAAGGTGAAGCAGCTACCAGCCTTCTATCTCAGGCTTATTCAGCACCCACTACCTTTATTGCTAGCAGTAATATTTGTCACCTTAAAAGTCTGGAGTAACATAGCCATAGGAGCAAGCTTATTTATCGGTTTGCGCAGTGGCTTGATAGGCCTGCTGGTTTATGGCTTAGCTTTGGGATTAATATTTCTATTATCAACAAAGCCACTGCAAAAATTAAAGCACCCTCATTATTCCCTCAAGTCGAAATATTGGGTGCTGTTTTTACTGCTAATTATATATTTTTTTAACTATGGTAGTATTATTGATGTTTTGCAAAGACAAGGATTTATGCCTGGAACACCTCTTTATAACTATTTACCAGGTTACGCTCAGTTCAGTATCCTGCTGACTAGTGTCTCTCAGTGGAAAACGCCAGCAAATATAATTGGCTTGGAAAGTTATATGTTTTCAAACATCATAAAAGGACAAATGATGTTTGTCCTTTTACCCTTAGTGATTTTGTCAACTTTTAGGATGCAATGCTTGCGCACAATTCTTAGTGGTGGTGAATTAAAGCCTTCCTTACCGTTCTTAATATTTTTTCTGACGGCATTTATTGTTAAGGGTATTACCGCGACCAATTTCTTTTTTTTGCTCTACGCCTTCCTGTACCCTGGATTCTGTGAAGAGTTTTATTATCGGGGCATTCTGCAACCCATATTTTCCGATATTCTCCGCAGTCCTGCCTGGGGTATGGGGTTAAGTGTCTTACTCTTTGCGCTGCTGCATCTGCCGGATTTTATTTTCCGTGTTTATAGCGGTTCTCTCCTTTTAGCACTAAGCAGTGCAGGCAATGTTCTGCTGTTTGGTGCCTTGATGTCATATGGTGTTTACCGTACAGGCATGCTCTGGCCTTGGATGTTAATACATGCCTTGAGCAATGTAGTCGGATTTTAGCAGACTGCTTCTTCCTTATTGTTATGATCGGGCGGCTGGAATGCAAATTTGCTGACCGGCAAAGATCCTGTTGACATCAATAATCTGCGGGTTAGCAGCAAATATTTGTTGTACAGTAACACCAAAACGCTGTGCAATTTGAGATAATGTTTCACCGCTTTGAACTGTATAAAGGAAACCAGAACACTCAATACTTGGAGGCGGTGGAATAGGAATACAAATAACTTGCCCGGCAAAAATAACATCGGGATTGATTATTTGCGGATTTGCAATTGCTATATCGACTAAACGCACCCCAAAACGTTGTGAAATCTGCCCTAATGTATCACCACTTTGAATTGTATAAAAGAAACCACTGCATCTTTCTGGCGGCGGAGGTAGAGGAATGCAGATTCTCTGTCCCGGTACTATCACATCGGGATCTGCTAGCTGTGGGTTAGCGGCAATAATTTGATTAAGAGGCGTTCCAAAACGTGCTGAAAGAATAAACAGTGTATCACCACGCATAACTGTATAAATGAAACCATCACATTCTGAAGGTATCGGCAATTGTCTTTCCATTTACTTGCTCCTTTGAAAGTACTTACTATATGATATGTCCTAAAGCAGTAATTAGTTAATCTTTTCCTTTTCCCACAACTGCCGAGCCACATAAGTTAATGATGCTGTATTCAATGCCTTGCGTGTGCCGTTAACCTCTTCTGCCTGATTATCTAAAATTTAATTAAATGCGTTGAAAGAATATTCCTAAAGTATTCGGTCCGCAATGTGCCGCAATTGTCGAACCCGCTTCTGAAACAATAATTTCTTTAAATTCCGCATGTTTGAGGATTTCTGTTTTTACCAATTCAACTGTTTGCGGTGAACAGGCAGCATGTGTTAAATAAATTCTCTTTAAATCAATGTCGTCACGCTCCGCAAGTTTGTCTGCAATATAGCGCCTTACTGCTTTTTCAAATGAACCTCTAAATTTCTTGCCAACTATCATTCGCCCGTTTAATACTTCAATACACGGCTTTACATTAAGTAGTTTTGAACCTTGCAGCGCCAGGGCAGAACACCGCCCACCATGATACAAATAATCTAAACGGTCAATAACAAAACTTCCCTCAGTTTTGCTTACTATCTCCTTTAGCCCTTGACATATCTTCTCTGGGGCAAACCCTCTCTTAGCCATTATGGCTGCTTCCAGCGCAAGCAGCCCGGCGCCTGTAGAAAGACTTTGCGAGTCTATGACATAAACATCCGGGAAACTTTGTGCTGCTAAAACGGCATTTTGATAACAAGATGAAAAACCGGAACCTAAAGAAACATGAATTACAGGGCACTGTTGTGAAGTTAATTCGGCAAAATATGTATGGTACTGGTGGATGTTAATAGCTGCAGTCTTACACGTTTTTCCTTCTCCGTCAACATAGTTAAAAATATCGGAGGGTTGAATTTCTTTACCATCAATATAGTCTTGCTCTCCTACAACCACTGTGAGCGGTATGATTGAAATTTTGTAATCTGTTAAAAGATGCGGTGCAAGATCACAAGCACTGTCTGCACTGATTTTCACCATTAAGCCCTTCCCCCTCTTTTCTCTGCAAATTTTTACTCTATTTCGGCAGCAACAGGTAAAGTAATAGTGAAGGTAGAGCCTTCATGCAATTTACTTTCCACTCTGATATCGGCATTATATAGATCTAAAATGCGTCGCACGAGTGATAGGCCTAAACCGCGACCTTCTGTTGCCCGATTGGAGTCACCTTGATAAAACTTTTCAAAGATGTGTTTCATAGTGTCAGCACTCATGCCTATGCCATTATCGCTTACTTTAACCTCAATAGCTTTATCTTTTTGCTGTAGTGTAACAGTGATAACTCCAGCTCGGTCTGTAAATTTGATGGCGTTATCTAGCAAATTCAGCCAGACCTGCTGAAGCATTTCCTCGTCTCCCAAGTACATGACTTTTTCTAGTTCGATCTCGAACTCAATATTTTTTTTGCTCCAGGCAGGCTCCAAAATTAAAATACTTTTTCTAATCTGTTCATCAAGAGAGAATAGACTTCTTTTATCGACTATTTCTTGGCTTTCCAAATTCGATATTTTTAACATATTAGAGGAAAGATTTGCCAACCGTTTAGCTTCCTCCATAATTATTGTAGTATACTCTGTACTTTCCTCAGCCGTTAGTTTTGGATTTTGCAAAAGCTTAGCATATCCATAAATAGAGGCCAATGGTGTTTTAAACTCATGGGAAACATTGGTGGCAAAGTCCTTACGCAAATATTCAAAATTCTTCAGCTCCCGCGTCATTTTATTAAAATTTTTTGTTAACTGGCCAATTTCATCTTCCCGCTGATTAGTAACCTCTATATCAAAATTGCCTTTTGCTACTTCCTGAACAGCTTTATTTAACTGCAGTACTGGGTTAACCACGCTTTTAGCCAGTAAAGAAACAAGTAAAGTACCAATTACAACATAAAATAGACCGGCGAGCCACAAGCGTGAAGCCGTAACTGCTAATATTGTATTGTTAGTTGGCTGGCTAATTTTTACATAGGAGTCTCCCAGCTTGAGGATAGTAAATACGTTCTTTAATCTATTGCGATAAAGAAAGACCATTTGTTTATTATTTAATTTATTGAATTCATCACTGGCTAAATTCAACTCCTCAATATTGTCCAAAAGAGTAATATCATACATTGAAGACTGTACCATTTTAACAATTTGGGAAGAAGTTAAGTTAGTATTTTCACTTAACTCCAGCAAAATATCGGCAATTGCCGCTTGGTTTTGCTTCATTTCACTGATTGTGCTGCCAGAAAAAAATATGGATAAACAAAATGATAAAAGTGACGAAATAGAAAGGAGTAAAATAAAAAATACGGCAAGTTTAACTGTAATTTTTTTCACGCTAATTTCCCTGCCTTATAACCAAGACCACGCACTGTCTCAATCTTAAATTCGGAGTAATGGGCAAATTTTTCTCTTAATCTTCTAATGTGTACGTCTACTGTTCTTTCATCTGTAGCAGCATCCATACCCCAGATTTCATCCATTAACTGTTGTCTGGTAAAAATTTGATTAGGATAGCTGAGCAGCTTAAATAAGAGATAAAATTCTTTCTTTGGCAGAGTAGTAACCTCACCCCTTCTGGTAACTGTCAAAGCATCATAGTCCAGCTCCACCTCACCAATAGTAATGCGTCGCTCGTTTGCAATGCGGGAACGGCGTAATAGAGCTGCTACACGTAAGACCATTTCATCCATGTCGATAGGTTTGACCATGTAATCGTCAGTTCCTACCAGAAAACCCTTTTTCTTATCTGCCAATGTTTCTTTGGCGGTGACCATTAAAACTGGTAAATTGTTATTGGTCTTTCTGATTTCATCTGTTAAGGCATAGCCATCTAAGCTAGGCATCATAATGTCCGTAATCAGCAAATCAACTTTTTGTGTATCGAGAATCGCTAAAGCCTGCACTCCATCTTTAGCACTTAGAACATTATAGCCCTGTTGTTTAAGCACTGCTGTCATGAGTCTATTTAAATTGTTATCGTCTTCCACGACAAGTATATTTACCATCTCAGGT
>JAAZJT010000103.1 GCA_012800215.1 Bacillota bacterium
AAGTTAAACGTTCCGAGCATGGCGTAATTACTAACCCCTTTTATTTATCACCTGATCATAAATTAGGGGATGCTGCAGCACTTATGGAGCGTTATCGTATTTCCGGAGTGCCCATTACAGTTGAAGGGAAACTGGTGGGTATTATTACTAACCGTGATTTGCGTTTTGAAACCAATTATCAGCGAAAAATAGACGAAGTTATGACAAAGGACAAGCTGATAACTGCTCCTGTGGGTACTACACTGCAGGAAGCGCAGGAAATTCTGCGGGCACATAAAGTTGAAAAATTACCTATTGTTGATGAAAATAATATGCTAAAAGGCCTTATTACTATTAAGGATATTGAAAAAACCATTCAATATCCAAGATCAGCAAAAGATGCTAACGGTCGGCTTTTGGCTGCAGCTGCGGTAGGTATTGCCCGCGATACTTTGGATAGGGCCCGGGCACTGGTGGAAGCCGGTGTTGATGTGCTGGTAATAGATACTGCGCATGGGCATTCCCTGGGTGTTTTACGGATGGTGGAAAAGTTGAAGCAGCATTTTCCGCAGGTGGAGTTAGTTGCCGGTAATGTGGCAACCGGCGCTGCCACTAAGGATTTAATAGAAGCCGGTGCAGATGCTGTTAAGGTCGGGGTTGGGCCAGGTTCCATCTGTACTACAAGGGTTGTAGCCGGAATTGGTGTGCCGCAAATTACTGCTATTTATGATGCAGCTAACGCTGCGGCGCCATATGGCACCCCCATTATTGCTGACGGTGGAATTAAATTTTCTGGCGACATTACAAAGGCTATAGGTGCCGGTGCAGATGTAGTAATGATTGGCAGCCTTTTTGCCGGTGCTGAGGAGAGTCCCGGTGAAACTGAAATCTTCCAAGGCCGCAGCTATAAAGTCTACCGCGGCATGGGTTCGTTGGCAGCCATGAAAGAAGGCAGTAGCGATCGCTATTTCCAAGAGGACGAAACTAAGCTCGTTCCCGAAGGAATAGAAGGGCGTGTTCCTTACCGTGGTACAGTAGGGGATACTGTGTATCAGCTCATTGGCGGACTGCGTGCAGGTATGGGCTACTGTGGTGTTAAAAATATAGAAGAATTAAAAACAAAAAGCAGCTTTGTCCGCATCTCCAGTGCATCACTGCGGGAAAGCCATCCACATGATGTACACATTACTAAAGAGGCTCCAAATTATAGTCTTTCTTAAAGATAACTTTGCTTTTGCAAAGTTGAGCTGCAGCTCTGCTTGTTAAGACAGGAAGGCCCTCAGCTATAGAGGTGAGGGCCTGTTGTTATATTATTGAGTATTTTGGCAGGTTATTACTGACTTATGTGGAAAAATAAAAAGGTTATGAAACAAACATCAGCCCCTTTATGGGAAAAATTATTGCAGTTTCAGCAAAAAGAACGCATTTGGTTACACGTTCCTGCCCATGGTGGCGGTGCCGGTTTGCCCGATGAAGTAAAAGCACAGTTTACGGCTTATGCTCAATTTGATGTGACAGAATTGCCGGGACTGGATGATTTATTTAATCCCACAGGTGTTATTGCAGAGGCGCACGCACTGGCGGCTCAGCTTTTTGGTGCCAAACGCTCATTTTTTTTAGCGGGTGGTGCCAGTGCAGGTGTGCGTGCCATGGTTCTTGCTACCTGTGATCCTGGCGATATTATCCTTGTTCCACGCAATGCGCATGCTTCATTATATCATGCATTGGTTTTTTCCGGCGCCACACCTTATTATTTACCCATTGCAGAGAAAAATGGTGTGCCGCTTAATGTGACAGCAGCTGCTGTAGAGAGAGCTTTTCAGCGTCATCCCAATGCCAAAGCGCTTTTTTTAACCAGCCCCAGCTATTTTGGTGTTACAGCTGATATAGAAGCCATTGCCGCCATCGTACGACAGCATCAGGCTTACCTATTGGTAGATGAAGCACATGGCGCACATTTTGATTTTTCTTCTGCTTTACCGGTTTCTGCAGC
>JAAZJT010000104.1 GCA_012800215.1 Bacillota bacterium
CAAAAACATTACCTCATCAATTATAACATTATCATACCCACTCTGCATCATTTAGTATAAAATACAGATTCTCTTTGTAGGAAAGAAAAGTGCTTAAAATTGATATAATTTTTAAATAAAAAAACTTGGTTTATTGCCAAGTTTTTAAACCATTTTCTTTTCTGTCTGCAGTAGTTTTATTGCCTGTACAGTATCTTCCTGGGCAAAAACTGCTGTCCCCGCTACAAGTACTGTTGCACCGGCTTCTAATACTAGTGGAGCCGTATCGCTATTGATGCCGCCGTCTACCTCAATTTCAATCTGGCGGTTTCCCACCATCTCCTTTAATTGACGCAACTTAGCCAGTGTGGAGGGAATAAATTTTTGCCCACCAAAGCCAGGATTTACACTCATCAGCAATATCAAATCAACCTCATCAAGTAGATATTCTAAACAGGAAAGCGGGGTTGCCGGATTTAAAGCAACACCGGCTTTAATGCCCAATTGATGAATCGTTTGCACCACACGATGCAAATGTGTACAAGCTTCGGCAGAAACAGTAAGCAAATCGGCACCGGCATTGGCAAATGCCTCTAAAAAGTGTTCCGGGTTTTCAATCATAAGGTGAACGTCAAAGAAAAGCCGACTTTTTTTTCGCAGCGATTGTACCACCTGCGGTCCCATCGTCAGATTGGGTACAAAATGGCCATCCATGACATCAAAATGCAGCCAGGCTGCGCCCGCCTCTTCCACTTTCCTAACTTCTTCTGCCAAGCACGAGAAATCTGCGGCCAGCAAAGAGGGTGCAATTTTGACCATGTTAGTAACTCCTTTCCTGCTTTATTATTTCGTCCAAAAAGTACAAATAATGCTCATAACGAGACTGGGCAATTGTTTCTTCAGCTACAGCGGCTTTAACTGCACAACCCGGCTCTTCAGCATGCTTGCAACTTAAAAAACGGCAGTTATCTTTTAGTTTGGCAAACTCGGGGAATAAAGAGTCTAACTCATTACTCTTTATTGCAGTGAGTTTTAATTGGCTGAAACCCGGTGAATCAGCCACAAAACCACCGTCGGGCAAGGGAATTAATTCCACATGGCGAGTAGTATGGCGTCCACGTTTGCTTTTGGCAGATAAATTACCGGTAGCTAATTGTACCCCCGGATGGAGACAATTTAACAGCGAGGATTTGCCTACACCTGATTGCCCCGCAAAAACAGAAAGATAGCCGGCCAATTCTTTTTTTAATTGCTCAATACCTTTATTGCATTTGGCACTGGTAAATAGTACCATATAACCGGCGACATCAGCATAAATATGGCGGAAATAGGACATATCTGTGTGAAGCAGATCAGCCTTATTTATACAGATAATAACACGTAATTGTTGTTTGGCGGCCAAGGCTAATAAGCGATCTAAAAGCTGCAAAGATATCGGGGGCTTTTCTGCTGCGCAAACAATAACCACCTGGCTTACATTAGCTATCGGAGGGCGTACCATTAAAGTCCGTCGCGGCTCAATATCCTCCAGCACGCCTTCCTGGTTAGTGAGGCAGGTGAAACGGACAAAATCTCCCACATAAATACCAGTATTATCTTTTTTAAAGCGACCACGTGCCCGGCAGCGGTATTCCTTCCCCTCATCCGTTCTGA
>JAAZJT010000105.1 GCA_012800215.1 Bacillota bacterium
AGATCTTTTGCTTATATCAGAAGAAAACGTTCGCGTCAGGCTCCATCGAGCAAGAAAAATATTAGTTGCAAGGTTGGTTGTGATTTTGCAAAATAAACTGGCACCCATTTTGCAGATTAAATCAGCATAAATATCCGACAGATCGTGTGAATTTTGCACAATATTAAGTTTTGCCTTTTTGTTTTTTGCACATTTGCATGGTGCTGGAGATGATAAAAAAAGAAGAAGCCGACCACAATTCCAGTGTAATCGGCTAAAAATTTGTTAGAACCCCACTTCTTTGGAAGCAAGGCGAACAATTTCCTCATCAATCTGATCCTTTCGTGCCTGAAAACCATAGAGCAGGCAGTGAGTCGCAAGGTTGTTAATCAACCTGGGCCACCCCTGGGTGAGCGATGCAATTGCTTCTATGGCTTTATCCGTGAATACATGGTGCTTGGAGCCAGCCAGTTCCATGTGGTGACGGATGTAGCCTGCGACTTCATCCTTTTTTAGTGGTTCGACTTTGTAATTCATGACAATTCGTTGAGAAAGTGGTTGGTTAATCCTCCGTACGGTTAAACGATCCTGCAGATGCGGCAGACCGGCCAAAACCAAGACAAACGGATTTTGTGCGTCCATGCCAAAGTTAAATAACATACTTAAATCACAAAGAAACAGATCTTTTGCCATCTGCATTTCATCCAAGATGAGCACCGGTGTTACCCTTCTGTCTTTGTAATAGCGTAAGATGGCCTGCTGGATCTGGTGAAAAAGATCTACCTTACGGAATTTTGGTTCTTCTCCCAATCCGCTGGCAATGCCCCGATAAAAGTCCATGACCGTGACTGTGGAAAGGGGGAAGTAGACCACCTTGTACAAAGAATCAGGCAAACTACTGGCAAAAGACCGCAGGAGAAATGTTTTACCTGCACCGGGCTCCCCGGTCAGCAAGCCAATGCCTCGGGTCTTTTTCAAGAATTCTAGCCTCCCCATGGCTTCGGCAAACGCTTCAGACTCAAAGGAATGCTTCACATCCAACTCTTTGGTAAACGGAGTAGTGTTTAAAGAGTAGAAGGGTTGAAACATGGAGCTACACCTCCCCCATCATGTTCTTAAAAGAAAGAGTGCGCTCTCGCTTTACATGAGCATTGACCGCAAAGTTGACTGGAATGGCCTTTGCTTTGGGCAATCCGTCCTCGTAGACATACACACCGTCTTCATTAAAGCGGACCTCAATGCGCTGACCAATGTAGCGCTCCGGTACTTCAAAAAGCTTTTTCTCTAAGGAAATGGTGCCGTCATGGCGGACTTTACACGTTTCCCTACGTAAGAATAGATGCTCCAAAGCCGGGGGATCCTCCACCATCTTGATCCGGCTGGTCTGAGAAAAATACATGTCCAACGGGGTCATATCCAAGGATGAATGGACTTTCCGATGGTAATCTTCCTCCAACCAGCGCCAGAAACGACAATTTAAATCTTCCAAAGAAGAAGCTGGCTCAGCCCGTAGGATAGGAAAGAAACGGGTTTTTACGGTGCCAAAGAATCGTTCAATTTTACCTTTACTAGCTGCGTCATAGGGCTGAGTATGCGTTAACACAATACCCAACGTCGCACAGGCGACATGAAACAAATCTGAACGAAAGATCTTCCCGTTGTCCACATAGACAATCTTGGGAATACCCCTTCGCAGCAATGCTTCTTTTACGACCGTGGTCAGAGAATCAATCTTTTCAGATGTAAAGAATTGGGCGAATGGAACTACTCTGGAGCAGTCATCAATGAAGGCAAAAAGGTATGTTTTTACCTTCTTTCCGTTAATGATCAGATAAGGGCCGTGAGACATATCTCCCTGCCAGAGTGTATTCACGGTATCGTAAGCAAAACGCTTCCTTTCTGGGTTTTTCTCTGTCCCTTTGCCGACAAGGCCATAGTTTTTAAGCAGCCGGTAGACTGTCGTGTAGGATACCTTAGTCGGCAGGATTTCACCCTTGTCCACCAGACGGTCATAAAAAACTGTTACTGGCATCTCTCTTTCCAGCCGGCGCAGGGCCAGAATATGTTCTTCCTGCTCGCGAGAGAGTCTCCGGGGCTGCCCCCGATCAGATCTCATTTTTGGTTTTAGCCCTTCAAATCCTTCCCTTTTGTAGGTCAAAAGCCAAGCAGCCATTGTTTTGGGTGTAAACTCTTTTTCTCCGTAGTAGGGGACACTGTGCTTTTTTGCTGCCACCTTCGCCAGGTACTCTGATTGAGAACGTACCTGGCCGGTAATGATGGGTGCCAAAAGCCCATAGCGGAACAGCGCCACTTGTTCCCGATCTTTTTCTTCCATAAAAATCCCTCCAAATTCGGAGGTTAACCGGTTAACCTGTACTGCTCCCATTGTAAAACAAGACGTGTTGGCGATTCCACGCAAAAGATATGTGGTTTAATAGAGACTTTTCAAAATGGCACTTCAATGGTACAATTTAAAGTGCCATAAAGTTGGTTTTGAAATGTCCTTTTGACCTTCTTACGAAGGTGGCTTCGCCAAAAGCTCGGATTATTTCAATCAATTTTATGGCTTTTTCATTTAGATCCCCGGGCAGCTTTTCCCGAAAACCTTCTGCCCGAAAAAACATCTCCACTTGCTTTATCTGCCCAAGGTAGCGCTTCCTGTAAAACGCAATCCGCTGCCGGCAGGTACGAATCGGTTCGGTCAGACTCTTATGTACCTCACAAACAACCTGCTGTAAGACATGCTGAAAGTAGGGAATAAGGAAGTGTGGCAGCAGAGAAACGGTCTTCTCACACGCTGGACATTTTAAGCGGCAAATTGGTATCCGGTATTCTACATCAGCCTCAATGGCATTGCGCCAGTAAAACCCATGCCGTTTTAGTCTCACCACACCCCGACACCGTGGACAGCACTCTATCACAGGAAAATCATTTTTCTTACCTAACTCTACATATCCGTTTAAGGTCTGCTTGCTTTCATACTGTATAATCAAAAAAACACCCCCTGTATTGTGCTAAAATTTTATCACAATCCTAAGGAAGTGAGAACTGAACCTACTGTTTAATTTTGCAAAAACCACCCCCGAATCTGGAGGGTTTAAATAGCTAAATAACACGATTAAAGGCCGGAGTTTGTAGACTACCTATAAGGAATTGAAACATCCCTGTATAGGAGGGGAAAAACATGCTTAAAATCAGTTTGTAGACTACCTATAAGGAATTGAAACTAAACCATCCCCCTATAATACCCATAGACTATACAACGTTTATAGCCTACCTGTAAGGAATTGAAACTCCACATCAACCCTTTCAGGAGTATCCAGCACCGGCGTTTATAGCCTACCTGTAAGGAATTGAAACCTGGTGTAGTGATAAGGATAGATGTAGAAGGTTCTGGGTTTATAGCCTACCTGTAAGGAATTGAAACAAGGGTTTTCTATGATTTTTAGATGGTGGGGCTAGTCCGTTTATAGCCTACCTATAAGGAATTGAAACCGCAGTCAATGATGATGGTCTTTGGACTCATACAAGTTTATAGCCTACCTATAAGGAATTGAAACCCGGACTGCGGGGAAGGAAGGTAAAACAATGGTAAAGTTTATAGCCTACCTATAAGGAATTGAAACTCATGGTAATATTGCAACCATGAATTCAAGTCCATTTCAGTTTATAGCCTACCTATAAGGAATTGAAACACGGTGCGCAAGGCCAGAAAGGAAAAAAGGAGGAAGGAGTTTATAGCCTACCTATAAGGAACTCCATTAAAAAAGCTTCACCGCATATTGGGTGAAGCTTTTTGAGGTTTAGCTTTATAAAAATTCTAATGCTGTTGCTAAATCTTGTTCGTCGATGTCGAAGACGGAGCCGGTGGCGGGGGAGGGAATTGTTTTAAAGAAGTCAGGGAGCTTGTTGTCTGCTTCAGTGAAGCCGGCTGCTTTGTTAAAGGCTACTTCTAGTTTAAGGGTGTTTTCGCCGATTTCCATTATTTTATCCATATCCCAATCGCCGCCGTACATACCTTTCATAAAATTTGGGAGGATATCGGGCTGTGTGAAATCGCCCCAACCGAACATGCAGACGAAGTTGTCTTGGCAGGCGGAAGAGATTTGCGCTTTGATGGAAGCATCAACCTGACCTTCTTTTTGGAGGGGGTCTAAACCATACATCATGGTGAGACCGGCAGTATGGTCAGCCCCCATGGGGCTGGTGGCATAGGTAACACCGACTCCTTTAATATTGCGTGAATCATAGCCGGACATGGCTTGCCCTTTTACCGTGGGGATTCTTTTTACCCCCAAGGCAGCTCCTACTACAGCTGCTCCTTGTCCCAGCAGGCGGCCAAATTCTGTGCCCTCCATCATTTCATGAATAAGGCCAAGAGCTGCTTTGCTGTCACCCCAGGGAATCTTGCCTGCTTCCATGCAAACGCCTATGGTGACACCTGTCTCGATGGTGTCAACACCAAGGTCATCGCAGAGCCGGTCTATTTGAATAATGGTTTCCATATCAGCGATATCGCAGTTTGCGCCGCAAAGGGCGATTGTTTCATATTCAAGACCAGAGGTTATTATATTGCCTTCGCTATCGTTAATACGGCCAGCGCAGCGGAGGATACAGCCGGGCTGACAGGGCAGACCGTGTTTGCCACCGCCTACTTCTAAACGTTTTAAATAAACTTGGGTACTAATTTTCTCCAGTCTTTCAAAGATTTCGCCGCTGAAGTTGCGGACCGGCATAAAGCCCGTTGCTCCCATGCGATCCACGAGGGCCGGCGTGCCTATTTTCATAACCCATTGCCGGGCAGGATTATTTAGTGTATTTTCTATTAGTTTTTTTCTGGTTGCCTGTACCAGTTCTTTATCGCGGTAGGGGAAGGAGTATGGAGAGCTGCTTTCTTCGATGATAATAGCTTTTATTTTTTTTGCACCCATGACAGCGCCTAAGCCGCCGCGGGCGGCAGAGCGGGTAGGATATCCTCCGGAGAAATCAGTAACCTGGAGAGAGGAGTTTTTATACAGCCATTCACCGGCTCTGCCAATGGATACGGCACTAATTTTGTTGCCAAATTGTTCTTGTAATTTTTCCACTAAAGCATAGTTGTTAAGGCCAATATACTGGTCGGCAGCAATTAATTCCGGTTCGCCATCGGCTTTAATGCGCAATATTAGCCAGGGATCATTTTCTGCTGGCAGATTTTCCAAAATAATCGCTTTAATATTATGGCGGGCCATGGCGTAAGCAGCAGTACCGCCGGCGTTAGCCTCTTTAATTCCGCCGGTGAGGGGGCTTTTACCGCCCACAGACAGGCGGTGGGCAGTAGGGATGTTTGAGCCGGCCAATAACCCGGTGCAGAGGATAAGCTTATTGTCTGCACCTAAAGGATCACAGGACGGGTCGACTTCATCATGCATAAACTTGGCGATAAGGCCTCTTCCACCAAAAAACAGGTACTCTTCTTTTAACTGCTCCTGATGGATCTGTTTATTACTAACATTAACCCGTATTACTCTAGACATTATTGACCTCCTAATATTGATAGGCAGATTTTAAAAGAGAGAGCACTTGCTCTTCTGTGGGCCTGATTACTGTATTGGTGGTACACTTATCTGCTAAGACAGTGGGTACTAAATCAGCCAGTGATGATTCATCAATTTCAAAAGATGTTAAGCTGGGAATGCCTACTTTACGGCAGAATTCGCGGATGGAATCGGCAACTTTTTTCCCTAAATCTGCGGTTGATAGTTTTTCTAAATCTGTCAAGCCCATCAGTTTACCTAAGCCTATTACTTTTTCCGGTACGGCCGTTGCTACAAATTCAACTACAGGGGGCAGTGCTACTGCACAACCGATGCCATGTGCGAGATGATAGGCTGCTCCGAGAGTATGGGCGATGGAGTGCCCTAAATGTACAGTAGCATCACTAAAGGCAGTTCCGCCAAGGAGTGCAGCAAAGCTCATATTTGTTCTGACGGTCAGATTGCTGCCATCGGCAATGGCGAGGGGAAGATTTTTTAGAATCAGGGCAATGGTTTTTTCTGCTAGGATATCTGACATGGGGTTCATGCGCAGGGAAGTATAAGCTTCAACAGCATGGGAGAAGGCATCAATACCAGAGACAGCCGTTAATTCCGGCGGCATACCCAATGTTAATTCGGGGTCAACTATTGCTAAATTAGCAGTGGTGGCAGCGCCGACTACGCCGTTTTTTGTATTATTTGCTGTATTGGTGACAACGGCTACAGAAGTTACTTCACTGCCGGTGCCGGAAGTGGTGGGTATTAAAATGAGAGGTACACCGGGTTTTGTAGGAAAAGAGCCGAAATATTTATTAATTGGCGGTTCATTACCCATTAAAACGTTAATGGCTTTGGCTGCATCAAGAGCACTGCCACCGCCCACAGCCACTATCCCATTTACGCCGGCTTCTTTTGCCATTGCTGCCGTCTCATTAACAATGGTATCGGGAGTATCTGACATGCTGACATCGCTATCGAGTACGTCAATGCCTGCCTCCTGCAGGCTATTAATGATTTTGTTTGCAATGCCGGCTTTCTGCACACTTTTCCCATGGAAACAGAGGGCTTTTGTAATTCCAAGCTCTTTTGCTTTTTCTCCGGTTGTCAGACAAGCACCACGGCCAAAGACAACAGAAACTGTCCTGGCTTTAAAAGAACTAATCATTAATTGGTCACTCCTTTTAATTTTTTTGAGGGCAGCGTTTCCAGTCAATTCCAATTTAATTGTAGGATATTGTACAATATTTTGTCAACTCGAAATATTTATACAATAATGTTGGAAGATTAAGGATAATAAGTATGTTGGATTTAGTGTATTTGCATTAAGTGCTGGGTAAAATCTGGACATCAGTAAGTGTTTGATGTGTGCAGTTGACAAGCCTTTGTTGATTGAATAGAATTAAATTGGTAAATTTCGACTCCCGGCCGTAGGAACGGGGGCTTTCTTGTAAAGGAGGAATTTTGTGTTAACGAAGGCACCGCGGGGCACGCGTGATTTGTTGCCGAAAGAGATTGTACAGTGGCACTATTTTGAGGAAAAGGTACGGGAGGTCTGCAGGCTTTTTGGATATCAGGAAATAAGGACGCCGATATTTGAGCATACTGAGTTATTTTTACGCGGTGTCGGTGAAGTTACGGATATTGTGTCTAAGGAAATGTATACTTTCACCGACAGGGGTAAACGTTCATTAACCCTGAGACCTGAAGGGACAGCATCAGTAGCCAGGGCTTACTTGGAGAATAAGCTGCATGGTGAAGCGCAACCGATAAAATTATATTATGTGGGCCCCATGTTTCGCTATGACCGCCCACAAGCCGGGCGTTATCGCCAGTTCCACCAATTTGGTGTGGAAGTGTTTGGTGCACAGGCAGCAGAGCTGGATGCGGAAGTTATTACTCTGTCTTTATTTTTTTTCCGTGCCCTGGGGCTTAGTGAATTTACTTTACATATAAACAGTGTGGGTTGTCCAAAGTGCCGGCAGGCGTATCGCCAGCAGCTGCAGGCTGCCTTAGAGGATAAGGTGGGTGAACTTTGTACAGATTGCGCGGAACGTTATGAGAAAAATCCTTTGCGTATTTTGGATTGTAAGCAGCTGCAGTGTCAGGAATTAACACAAGATGTGCCCTCAATGTTAGATATGTTGTGTGATGAATGTGCTGAACATTTTGCACAAGTGCGGCAAACTTTAGATGCTTTAGGGGAAAACTATGTGGTAAATCCTCGTTTAGTACGCGGTTTGGACTACTACACAAAAACCGCTTTTGAAATTATATCGCCGGTACTGGGTGCCCAAGGTTCTATTTGTGGTGGCGGGCGATATGATTATTTGTTAAATACCATTGGTGGTCCACAAATTCCCGGCATTGGTTTTGCTGTTGGTATTGAACGTGTTCTGCTGGCCTTGGAGGCAGCGGGTGTGCAAGTAGGAGAGCATACTGAACCGGATGTTTTTGTGGCAACAGCAAAAGTGGATGCTAAGGAAAGTTTGAAGCTAACTATGGATTTGCGGCAGGCAGGTTTGGCAGCTGAGCAGGATTATTTGGGCCGCAGTCTAAAAGCGCAGCTAAAATATGCAGATAAAAAAGGAATAAAGCACGTTGTAATTCTTGGTGAAGAAGAAATGCAAAAGGGACAGGCTACGGTGAGGGATATGCAAACAGGTTCACAGGAGACTGTGGAAGTAAGCAAGCTGGCAACCCATCTGGCTGAGTTGGTGAGGAGGAAAAAATAAATGATTTTTCGTGACAAAAACTGTGGAGAAATACGTGCGGATAATATTGGTGAGAAAGTTATACTAAGTGGCTGGGTACAAAGAAGGAGAGATCATGGGAAGTTAATTTTTATAGACTTGCGTGACCGCAGCGGCTTGGTGCAGGTAGTTTTTAATTTTGAACAAGACGAAGGTATGTTTGCTCGCGCAGAAGAAGTGCGCAATGAGTATGTGGTACGGGTTGAAGGTGTAGTGGTGGCTCGCGATAAGGAAGCAGTGAACCCAAAACTCGCCACTGGTGAGGTTGAAATTCATGCCCAGAGCTTAACAATTTTAAATAAAGCAAAAACGCCGCCTTTTTATATTGAAGACGGCGTGGATGTTGATGAAAACGTCCGCTTGAAGTATCGCTATTTAGATTTGCGGCGGCCGGAAATGATGCGGAATATAATGCTGCGCCATCGTGTCAGCAAATTAGTACGGGATTTTTTAGATAGTGAAGGCTTTTTGGAAGTGGAAACGCCTATTTTGACTAAAAGCACACCGGAAGGGGCGCGGGACTATTTAGTGCCCAGCCGCGTAAACCCCGGTAATTTTTATGCGTTACCACAATCTCCTCAGCTATTTAAGCAATTGTTGATGGTATCCGGTGTGGAACGTTATTTCCAGATTGCACGCTGTTTTCGTGATGAAGATTTACGTGCTGACCGGCAGCCTGAGTTTACCCAGATAGATATTGAGCTCTCTTTTTGTACGCAGGAAATGATTATTGAGTTAATGGAAAAAATGATGGCTTATCTTTACCGGGAGGCGCTGGGGATAGAACTTTCTCTGCCTTTTCCCCGCCTAACATATCAGGAAGCAATGGAGCGTTTTGGCAGTGACAAACCGGATACACGCTTTGCCTTGGAATTACGTGATATCTCTGCAATAGTAGCAGAAGCTAATTTTAAAGTTTTTCAGCAAGTACTTGCCAAAGGTGGCGTCATCAAAGGAATTAATGCAAAAGAGTGTGGGCATTATAGCCGGCGCGAAATTGATGAGTTGACGGCCTATGTGGCTCAGTTTGGCGCTAAAGGTTTGGCCTATATGTTTGTGGAAGAAAAAGGTGTGCGTTCTCCAATTGCTAAGTTCTTTGACGAAACAACTTTAGCTGAAATTGTCAAAACAATGGAAGGAAGACCTGGTGATTTATTATTCTTTGTGGCAGATGAGTTTGAGGTTGCTTGCCGTGCCTTGGGGGCATTGCGCTTGCAGCTGGCGGAAAGACGTAATCTGTTGGATGAGCAAAAACGCAATTTCCTGTGGGTGGTAGATTTCCCCTTGGTGGTTTTTGACCAGGATGAACAGCGCTATGTTTCCGTTAACCATCCTTTCACTTCACCGCATGATGAGGATCTGGATAAATTAGAAAGTGAACCGCTTAGTGTTTTAGCCAAGGCCCATGACCTGGTATTAAATGGAGTGGAAGTAGGTGGCGGCAGTTTGCGGATCCATCAGCGCGAGCTGCAGGAGAGGGTATTAAAACTGCTAGGTTTTACAGAGGAGAGAGCGTACGAGCAGTTTGGCTTCTTACTTGATGCTTTTGATTACGGAACGCCTCCCCATGGCGGCATTGCCTTCGGCTTGGATCGTCTGGTAATGCTGATGGCCGGTGAAAAATCTATACGTGAGGTTATTGCTTTCCCCAAAACAGCCAGTGCCAGTGATTTAATGACTCATGCTCCGTCAAAGGTGGCACCTAAACAGCTGCAGGAGTTACATCTTACTGTAACTGGGGAAAAGAAAGCTTAATTTTTGGCGCCGGCGATTTTTAGTTTAGAAACCAAATCATGCAGAATATTACTGCCGCGGGAAATAATCAGGCCGGTAATAAAGTAGTCAATTTGCGGCAGTGCGACTAATTGAATGTTTAAGGATGCCAGAATACCGCTGCGAGTAATGACACACAGTATCATTCCTAAGAGAATAGCCACTAAGCGGCTGTACTGGCCACGTATGCCAGGGACGATAGTTTTAAAAATCTCTGTTGAAAATTCGACAATTATGGCCAATACAACAATGGTTGAAAGAGCTTCAAAGGTCAAAAAAACTCATCCTTTCATCCTTTTAGTCCATATTTATGGTGTTTTACCCTGAACTATGTATGTATCTTCCACTTGCTAGCGTCGAAAAAAATTGTTATAATTATTTTGCAGCGTAAGGAAAAAATAATTATAAACCCTGCGATGTTTGTGATACCGTATAATGTTTTGAGCTAACACTTTTGATTCGGGAGCTCGTTCTCTGTATGCAGCACATAAGCCTTGATCCAAAGGACATGTTAAGCATCCAGGAGAGCACCCACTTGTGGGGAGAGAGTTCAAAACAGGGCGGTTACCACGGCATGGTGGGGTTTCGTTGTTTCTGGCAAAATTTTACGCTATAATGGGTTTAAAGTGAGGAGTGTTGCCTGTGGAAAAAGAACACCAATTACTGATAAATCGTTTAAATCGCATTGAGGGCCAGATAAGAGGAATACGAAAAATGATTGCGGAGGAGCAGGGCTGCAGAGATATTTTAATGCAAATTGCTGCTGTTAAAGCAGCCATTAATAAAGTAGGCACATTGGTCTTTCAAACCCATTTCCGTCACTGCTTGCAGGAAGCAGTAGCTGGGGAAAAAGATCCTGATTTTATTGATGAAGTAATGAAATTACTTGATAAGTATATTAGTTAGCTTTTAGCATAAGAAAAATTGAGATGGAAAAAATAAATTTAGCAGGAAAAATAAGGTATGTTAAAAGGGGGATAGTCATGTTATTTGCAAAAAGGGGTCCTGAAAATACTGATATGACATTAAAGTTGGCGGTAGAAAGAGGCAAAGAACTGGGTATCGAGCATTATGTTGTGGCTTCTAATTCAGGTAAAACCGCTCAACAGCTTTTGTCTTTTGGCGTGAAAGTTGTCTGTGTTACGCACCATACAGGGTTTCGTAATCCCGGTGAACAGGAAATGGCGGAAGCTGAGCGGGAAGAATTAATTAAAGCAGGTGCTAAGGTGTTGACAACGACGCATCTTTTAGGCGGTATTGACCGTGGCGTGGAAAATAAATTTGGCGGAACAACACCCGGCAGTTTGGTTGCCGCTACGTTGCGTATGTTGGGTCAGGGAGTGAAGGTTGGCGTGGAAATAGCTGTAATGGCACTTGACGCCGGTTTGATTCCTTATGGCGAAGATATAATTGCTATTGGCGGCTCCGGCAGAGGGGCAGATACAGCAATTGTGGTGCAGCCGGCCCATGCCAAAGATTTTTTTGCCGGCAAAATCCGGGAGATTATTTGTAAGCCTGCTGTTTGCTAAAATAAACGGCTATTTAAAAGTACTTTTTACATACAATGGTATTAACAGCTGTGCAGCAGAAATGATTATTAGTATAAAAATTTTAAATAGACAGGAAATTAACCAATCATGTTGAATTAAAATAAAGAGTGTCTGGTATTGAATTGCATAACATTCTTAAGGAGGCGACCCATGGAGTCAGTAGACGGAAAAGTAGAGTTTCTGTGTCTGGGATGTGGCTTGCAGGGGTTATCTGAATGGTCGGATGTAAACGCTGAGGGCGGCATTTTGTGTCATAAATGTGGTCAATATGTTATTACGTCGCATCTCCTTAAAAAAGAAAAATATGCCCAGCTCACGTTAAGCTAAATATTGTAATAAATTTTAAGTTGTAAATAAGCTCCGCTAGAAGCGGGCTTTTTTTTGTGTTTTTAGCCTTATTACAGGTTTTTTTTATTTTTTTGAATTTTTTTTTAGTTGCAAGCAGGAAAAGCGAAATAGTCGTTGAATGTAGACAAAAGTGGGTTGAAGTGGGGCAAAGTGGAGGGTTTTTCCCGGAAAGGGGTGGAAGTTCATGTTCATGGGAGAATATCAACATACCATTGATAGCAAAGGACGCTTAATTATGCCGGCTAAATTTCGTGAGGAATTAGGCGATAGTTTTGTGCTAACCCGTGGCTTGGACAACTGTCTCTTTGTTTACCCTCTACCTGAGTGGACGGCTTTAGAGCAGAAACTTAAAGCACTTCCTTTTACACGTTCTGACGCCCGGGCTTTTACACGTTTTTTCTTTTCCGGGGCGGCAGAATGTGAATTGGATAAACAAGGCCGTGTTCTAATCCCCAACAACTTGCGTGAACATGCCAAGTTACAAAAAGATGTGGTAGTTATAGGGGTCTCCAGCCGTGTAGAAATTTGGAGCGCTGAAGTTTGGCAGCAATATAGTGAAGAAACCGGTGTATCATTTGAGGATATTGCTGAAAAGATTATAGATTTAGAACTCTAGCATGAGGGGGATACTAGGTGCAATAACTAATGCTGGGATGTGTGCATGATGCAGTTTGCTCATGAACCTGTTTTATTACAGGAAACTTTAAAGGTCTTAAACCCGCAGCCAGGTGAGGTTTTTGTTGATGGCACAGTTGGCGGCGGTGGTCACAGCGCTGCTATTCTAGAAAGAATCATGCCGGGCGGGTATTTAGTTGCCATAGACCAGGATGAAGAGGCACTAAGGGCTGCCAGGAAAAGGCTGGCGCCTTGGTCTGAAAATATTGATTTTGTGAAGCGCAATTTTGCGCAACTTAAAATAATTTTAACTGAATTAAATATTACTGCTGTTGACGGTATTTTGCTGGATATTGGTGTATCCAGCCATCAATTGGATGAGGATGAAAGGGGTTTTTCCTACCACGCCAATGCGCCTTTAGATATGCGAATGAGCCGTGACGGAGGTACTACTGCTGCTGATTTAGTAAATAACTTGGATGCTGCAGAGTTAACGCGCATTATTCGTGAGTTTGGAGAAGAACTTTGGGCAAAACGCATTGCAGAATTTATTGTAGCAACACGACAAAAGCATGGTCCCATTACGACAACTGAGCAACTGGTGGAAGTTATTAAAGCTGCTATCCCGGCCAGAGCGCGCCGGCGCGGTCCACACCCGGCCCGCCGTACCTTCCAGGCATTGAGGATTGCCGTCAATGATGAGCTCAATGTTTTAGAAAAGGCTTTACATCAAAGCATTGAGTGTTTAAAACCCGGCGGCCGCTTAGCAGTTATCACTTTTCATTCTCTGGAAGACAGACTGGTAAAAAAGATACTGCACCATGCTGCAAGCGGCTGTGAGTGCCCTCCGGGGCTGCCGGTCTGTGTATGTGGGAAGCAGCAACAAATAAAAATTTTGACGCCAAAGCCGATGCAGGCTAGTGACAGTGAATTGAAAAAAAATCCACGTGCCCGCAGTGCAAAGTTGCGTGCCGCAATTAAAGTTCTAAATGAGGGAAAGGGTGAATAGAGTTGTTAGTAGCGAATAAACGTCCAGTAGAATATCCGTATCCGCATAGAGCTAGGCAAAGTGAAAGGTTGCGGCTGCAATCACAGCGTCAGGCACATTTAGCTGCTGCTTCATACAAATTAAAGCTTTTTGCTGCCGTATTTATTTGTGCTTTAATGGCCATCGCCGTAATAACGCATTACATTCACGTGATTAATATAACGCAGCAAGTGGAGCAAGCAAGGTCGGAATTAGTGGCTTTACAGGAAGAAGGCAAACATTTAAAATTGGAAATAGCGTCTTTGCGCTCTCCGGATCGTTTGGAACAAAAGGCATATGAGCTGGGGATGCAGTATCCCGGAAGGGAGCAAATGATTGTTTTAAATGCCGGGGCAGGCGATAATTAGGAGTACAGGTTATTTTATACATATTACTAATTACTAATGAATTAGATAGTTTTATATTCTGGGAGGGTTAGCTTTTGCGCAGGAATACTGTTTCCAATATTACTGTCAAAAAGAGACTACTCCTCCTTTTCTTTTCCATGGCGGCGCTTGTATTTTGCTTGATCTGCCGTCTGGCGTGGTTACAGCTGGTAAGGGGTCCAGAACTACAGGCTAAAGCCTGGGAACAATGGACACGTGCTAACCGTGTACGTGCGCAACGCGGCGATATTTTAGATAGCAAGGGAAGATTATTGGCAGGCAGTGCCAGTTCACTATCCATTCTGGCGCGTCCCCGCCAAATTGCAGACAAAGAGGAGGTAGCACGCTTACTTGCTCCTATTCTGGAGATGGAAGAAACGAAACTCCTGGAACTGTTAAGTAAAGAAACAGATTCTGTTTATTTAAAACGACAAGTGCCAGAAGAGGTGTCCCAGGAAATTCGCAAACTACAGCTAGAGGGACTTTATTTTTCCCCTGAACCTAAACGTTATTATCCCCATGATAGTTTAGCTTCTCAGCTTTTAGGTTTTGTGGGTATTGATGAAGGTTTGGCCGGCCTGGAGTATCAATATGAAGCGGAGCTTAAAGGACAGGATGGCCGCATTGAATTACAAACAGATGGTAAAGGGAAGCAAATTCCCCAAGGCATACAAAAGTTTATCCCGCCTGTAGAAGGCTATGATCTTATTTTGACCATTGATCAGAGCATTCAAGCGATTATGGAAAGGGAAATGGAAAAGGTAATGCTGGAATCCCAGCCCAAAGGCATTATGGCTATTGCGGTGAATCCGCAAACAGGTGCTGTGCTGGGAATAGCAGGTAAGCCGGATTTTGACCCCAATAATTATGCAGATTACCCGCAGGAGAACTGGAAGCTAACACCCATTACCAATACTTTTGAGCCCGGTTCCACTTTTAAACTGGTTACACTTTCTGCAGCTATAGAGGAAGGCAAGTATAACGCTAACGAAGGATTTTTTTGCAGTGGTTTTGCCAAAGTGGCAGGTTCAAGCATCGGCTGTTGGACACGTGGTCGTGGCGGCCATGGTCCCATTAATTTTACTGAGGTTGTCTTAGGTTCTTGTAACCCCGGTTTCATTGAGCTGCAGCAGAGGATGGGCGCAGATACATTAATGAAATATTTGAAAGCATTTGGTTTTGGTCAAAAAACGGGCGTTGATCTTATTGGTGAGGGAACAGGTATTTTATTTTCACCAGAGCAGTTTGGTCCTGTGGAAGCGGCAACCACTTCTTTTGGTCAGGGCGTCTCCGTAACACCGATTCAGCAAATTATGGCTGTCTCAGCCATGATTAATGGCGGTTATTTAATGAAGCCGTATATTGTTAAGGAAATGCGCGACAGCGAAGGGAATGTAGTTTTAACCAAAGAACCGCAGGTGGTGCGTCGTGTTATTTCCGAATCGACTTCAGAGGAAGTAAAACGGCTGATGGAACTAGTGGTTCTTGAAGGCAGCGGTCAAAATGCCTATATAGAAGGATACCGCATGGGCGGTAAAACGGGAACGGCTCAAAAAGTAGGTAAAAATGGCCGCTACATAAGTGGCGAGTATATTTTATCTTATATCGGATTTGTTCCTTTTGAAGACCCGCAAATTTTACTTTATTTGGCTGTGGATGCACCTCAGGTAGGTCCACAGTGGGGCTCTCAGGTTTGTGCACCTATGTATAAAAATATGATGGAAAGTATTTTAAACTATTTAAATATTCCTCCTTCTACTACGCCCACAGAAGAAGAGCCCAGACTGGTGGAAGTGCCTAATCTAATTAACCTGCCAATGGATGATTACACCAATGATTTATTAGAAAGCAGGGGTTTGGTAGTACGTTACGTAGGAGATGGTGATAAAGTATTAAATCAGACACCGAAGGCCGGGGCAAAAGTGCCTTTACAGACTCAGGTTTTAGTTTATCTGGGTGGCAGCGGCAATAGAGAAGAGGAGGTAAAAGTTCCTGATCTTCAAGGAAAAACAATAAGGGAAGTAGGAGAAATCTTAGGCTGGCTGGGTTTGCACTTAAATAGCAGCGGCTCTGGTGTTGCTGTGCACCAGGAGCCGGCCGCACATACCCTTGTAGCACCTGGTAGTGTAATTAGTGTGGAGTTCAAAGCTGCAGATGAAGCGCAGAGGTAGAGGGTGAAATAAATTTCGCCCTCTCTCAATAATCAGAGAATCTCCTTACTTTATTTTTTACTTTCTTGTTATTTTAAGGTGTGACAACTACAATAAGGGGGTATAATAGCAGGATGAAAACGCTTGCTGAGCTTGTCGGCTGTCTGCTGCATGCAGAGGTAAGGGGCCCCCTCAACCGACCGGTTACCGGCTTAGCTTATCATTCTTCCCGTGTTCGTCCGGGTGACTTATTTGTGTGTTTGTCCGGAACGCGTTCACATGGCAGGCGTTATGTTGCAGAGGCGCTGGCAGCAGGAGCTGTAGCGGTAGTAACGGATCGCAACGACTTGCAAATACAAGATGCCACGGTAATAGTTGTCCCCAATACACGTTTAGCTTTGGCGATTTTATCTGCTTATTTTTATGATTTTCCGGCACAGAATTTAGTTTTAACCGGAGTCACAGGTACAAACGGAAAAACAACAACTACATTTTTAATCGATGCTCTGTTAAAAAGCACCGGGGCAGCCACAGGGTTGCTCGGTACCATACGGTATCATATTGGCGGGCAGGAGTTTCCTTCTGCTGCCACAACACCGGAAGCTTCTGATTTACAGGCAATGCTCGGCAAAATGGTGGAAGCGAAGGTAAGGTATGCTACTATGGAAGTATCTTCTCATGCTTTAGCCTGGTACCGTACTGTCGGCTGTGACTTTGATACAGTGGTATTAACCAATATAGCAGAGGATCATCTGGACTTTCACCGCACCTTTGAGCATTATTTAGGCAGTAAGAGCAAATTATTTTCCTGGCTGGGTTCGATGCCGGTCAAAAAGAAACGATTAAAACATGCTGTTCTTAATGGCGATGATGCATATTGGCAGCATTTAGCCGAGCAGTCTCCTGTTGAAATATTACTCTACGGTTTGTCGGAACATTGCCATATTAGGGCTGATAATATTAAAGTGACACGTGAAGGCGTGAGTTATGATTTAATTACACCGTTTGGATCAGCAGCTTTAAAGCTTAAAATGACAGGTTTATTTTCCGTTTATAATTCGCTGGCGGCTATTTCTGTAGCTTTACTGGAAAATTTGGATTTGGCTCACATTAAAGCAGTTCTGGAGGAAATTACAAGTATTCCAGGCCGCTTTGAGATGATAGATATGGGGCAGGATTTTACTGTAATCGTAGATTATGCTCATACACCAGATGGTTTAGAAAATATTTTACGGGCGGTGCGTGAGTTTGCCCAAGGGCGTGTCTTAACCGTTTTTGGTTGTGGTGGTGAGCGCGACCGCTCCAAGCGCCCCTTAATGGGGCAGGTAGCAGCTACTTATAGTGATTTTTGCATTGTGACATCTGATAACCCGCGCGGGGAGGAGCAAACACAAATTTTTGCTGAAATTCTGCCGGGTTTAAAGAAAGAAAAAGCAAAATACCTTGTCTTAGAGGACCGCAAAGAGGCCATTGAAAAAATGCTTTCATTGGCACGTTCCAACGATGTGGTGGTAATTGCAGGCAAGGGGCATGAAACTGAACAAGTATTTAGAGACTATTCCATACCTTTTGACGATCGTCAAGTTGTCAGAGAGTGGTTGCAGAGGAGATTGACTCAAAATGGAGATGACATGCAGAGAGGCGGCAGCAGTCGTTAATGGTGAAATAATAAGGACTGCACAACAAGATACACAAATTCAACGCCTGGTGATTGATTCCCGGGTATCTAAGACAGGCGATTTTTTTATCCCGCTTCCCGGTGAGCATACAGATGGGCACCAATTTCTTGTAGCTGCAGCTCAGAGAGGTGCTGTGGGTTGCTTTGTTAATCGCCGTGCAAATGCTACCCTTCCTGAGGGAATGTGTGTGATCCAGGTGGAGGATACACTACAGGCGCTGCAGAAGCTCGCCCATGCGTATCGCCTTCGTTTTAATCTGCCGGTGGTGGGTGTGACCGGTTCAGTCGGTAAAACCACCACTAAAGATTTAATCGCTTCGGTACTAAGTGCACGGTATAATGTGCTGAGAACTGAAGGTAATTTAAACAACGAAATTGGCTTGCCATTAATGTTATCCAGATTATCCAAAGCAGTGCAGGTTGCCGTTTTAGAAATGGGGATGAGTGGCTGGGGTGAGATTGCTCTTTTGGCTCGCCTTGCTCTTCCCTCCATTGGTGTAATTACCAATATCGGTGAATCTCATTTAGAAATGCTGGGCAGCCGCGAGGGTATTGCTGAGGCTAAAGCTGAATTACTTTCTGCACTTCCGGCAGACGGGACTGCTGTGGTTAATGCAGATGAACCCCTGCTTTCGCCACATCTTAAAAATTTAGCGTGTAAGGTTATAACCTTTGGTTTTTCTTCTCAGGCTGCTGTTCGCTGTGCCGAGGTAAAGTCGGCACAAGGTGCCAAGATAGTACGAATTGAACAGGAGCACTACCCGCCGTTTATGCTGGAGGCTCCTCTGCCGGGGCGGCATAATCTTTATAATTTGCTGGCAGCTGTGGCTGTGGCGCGGGAGTTGGGGCTGTCAAATGAAGAAATAAGCACTGGCCTGAAGCGGCTGGAACTAAGTGCTATGCGCTTAGAAGTTGTACAGCTGCCGGCAGGGTATACAGTAATTAACGATGCTTATAATGCCAGCCCCACCTCTATGGCGGCTGCCTTGGATGTCCTGGCAGAAGAAGCCGGTACTCATGGTAAAATTGCTGTCCTGGGCGATATGCTGGAGTTGGGGGAATTAGAGGCAGAGGGGCATCGCCGCATAGGGATTTTGGCGGCTAAACTTAAGCTTAAAGCTTTACTCGTAATGGGCACAAGGGCGCAGCTGATTGCACAGGCGGCAAAGGAAGCCGGTATGCCGGCAGAAAATATTTTTTCCTGTGACTCTCATCTTACTGCAGCAAAAATTATTAGCGGAATTGCACAGCCGGGGGATTGGATTTTATTGAAAGGATCCCGTGGCATGAGAATGGAAGAGGTCCTCACAGCGCTACGGAGGGAACTGGGATGAATCGAAGCTTATTTATAACTGCATTGACTGCCTTTTTAGTTGGTGTTGTTTTGGCTCCTTTTTTCATTAGCCTTATTCGGCGTCTGGCACTTGGCCAGCAAATAAGGGAGGAAGGACCGCGCAAACATTTAAAAAAAGCCGGAACACCCACTATGGGTGGAATAATATTTTTAACAGCTTTTGTGCCGGCAGTTTGCTTGTTTGCACCAAAAAGCCCGGAATTATATTTAATTATTTTTTTAATGTTAGGAAATGGCTTAATAGGCTTCATTGATGATTACCTAAAAGTTGTACGTAAGCAGTCGCTGGGCCTGCGCGCCAGAGATAAATTGCTAGGGCAGTTTATTGTGGTGTTGATATTTTACTGGGGCTGGCGTGCACTGGGACTGACAACTGTTCTCTCAGTTCCCTTTACTAAGTATACTTTTGATTTGGGCATTCTTTATTTACCTTTTTTACTTTTTTATATTTTGGGTTATACCAATGCAGTTAACCTTACGGATGGAGTAGATGGTTTAGCCGCCGGTACTGCTATCTTAGCGCTATTGGCTTATCTGCTCATTGCAATGCTGCAGCAGAATATGAGTCTTGCCCAGTTTGCTGCAGCAATGATTGGGGCAGTTTTTGCTTTTCTTGTTTTTAATTTGCATCCGGCCAGAGTATTTATGGGTGATGTGGGTTCTTTAGCTCTTGGCGGTGTCTTGGCCGGCCTGGCAATTCTGACAAAAACTGAATTATATTTATTAATAATAGGTGGCGTATTTGTCATTGAAACTTTTTCTGTTATTATCCAAGTTGTAGTTTTTCAAAGTACCGGTAAAAGAGTATTTCGCATGAGTCCCCTGCACCACCATTATGAATTAGGTGGCTACAGTGAGTGGAGGGTTGTTACCGGGTTTTGGACTTTAGGTTTTATTTTAGCGGTAATTGGCCTTTTGCAGTTGGGTGCTCTATAAAAAAGATTTTTCTCTAACTATTGTCGGGTAGCTGAAAGGAAGAGGTAGTGTGGATTTGGCAGGAAAGCAAGTATTGGTTATTGGCCTGGCACGCAGTGGTATGGCCGGATCTTTGCTGTTAGCAGCAGAGGGAGCACAAATTACAATAAATGATAAACGTGATTTGCATCAATTGAATGCAGAAGAAAAGGCATTTTTGCAGGCTAATTCTGCAATTCGTTTTATCGGCGGCGGGCACCCGGCGGATTTAGTGGAGCCTAAAACTGCTTTAGTTGTAAAGAACCCCGGCGTGCCTTTAAACCTTCCCCCGTTAAAGCGGGCGATGGAGCTGGGGATACCTATTATCACGGAGGTTGAACTGGCTGCCCGGAAGATTAAAGGACCGATTGTGGCTATTACGGGAACAAATGGTAAAACAACTACCACAGCACTGACGGGAGAGATGTATCAGGCGGGAGGCCTTAAAACTTTTGTAGCAGGTAATATTGGGCTGCCTCTGTCAGCAGTTACCAATCAGCTTACAGAAGATACTGTGGTGGTGGCTGAACTCAGCAGTTTCCAATTAGAAAGCACTATAAACTTTAGTCCGCGCTTGGCTGCAATTTTAAATATTACGCCTGATCATTTGGATTATCATGGCACATTTGAAGCTTATCGGGCAGCAAAGGCTAAAATATTTGCCAACCAGAGTGAAAATGATGCAGTAATACTAAATGCTGATGATCCCGAAACATATAATTTACGGCATCTTCCAGTTTGCCGTATATATTTCTTTAGCCGTAAGAAGGTGGTTGAACGTGGTGCATATGTGCGTGACAGCATGATTGTCCTGCGTGATAACGGCTGTGATTACGCTGTTTGCCCGGTAGAAAAAGTGGCAATTCCGGGAGTGCATAATCTGGAGAATGCTTTGGCAGCGGCATTGCTGGCTTGGTTGGGTGGAGTAAGTATTGAGAAAATTGCTCATGTTTTGCAAACATTTGCCGGAGTTCCGCATCGTTTGGAGCATGTGCGCACTTTAAATGGCATAGATTATATTAATGACTCTAAGGGTACTAATGTTGATGCAACGCTAAAAGCTTTAGCGGCTTTTAAACAAAGGAAAATACTAATTGCCGGTGGATATGAAAAAGGTGCTGATTTTACTCCATTGGTGCAGGCACTGCATGATTATAATGTTGGTCATGTCATTGTTATGGGGCAGGTAGCACAGCGTTTGTCTGCTGCAATGGAGGCTGCAGGATATCAGGAATATACCTTTGCAAAAAGTTTGGAAGAGGCCGTTAAACTGGCAGCAGCCAGAGCACAGCAGGGTGAGGTGGTTTTATTATCACCTGCCTGCGCTTCATGGGGCATGTTTAAGAATTATGAGCAAAGAGGAGAATTGTTTAAGAAAGCAGTTTGGGCACTGGGAGGACAGGAGAATGGCCGGGAGATCGCAGGAAAAAATTCGTAAAAAAGAAGCCGACTTTATGCTGCTCTTTACCACCATGACACTGCTTGCTATCGGTATTGTGATGGTTTTTAGCGCAAGTTACTATGTATTGCGTGAGCGCAATGACCCATATTTTCATTTGCGCCGCCAAGTAATGTGGGCTTGTTTAGGTACGGCTGGGATGCTTTTTTTCAGCAATTATGATTATTGGAAATTAAAGAGATGGACTAATTTAATATTGCTGTTGAGTTTAATTTTGCTTTTGGCCGTGTTCATCCCCGGCGTAGGAGTTGAAATCCTTGGTGCCAGGCGTTGGATAGGAATTGGTGATCTAACGCTGCAGCCATCAGATATGGCTAAAATGGCCATGATGTTATTTGCAGCTGCCTATTTATCACGTAAAGATGTGAGGGTTGAAAAACTTACGGAGGGGACGCTGCCTGTTTTAATTATTCTCGGTGTATTTTTTGCCATTATTATGAAACAGCCGGATCTTGGTACGGCTATAACTTTAGCAGGAGCAGTGATGCTTGTTATTTTTGCTGCCGGTATGCCTTGGCAGCAGATATTTTTCCTAGGTGCAGCTGCTGTGCCGTTATTTATTTACTTAATTAGCAGCGAGGAGTACCGTCTGCAGCGCTGGATGTCTTTTTTAGATCCTTGGGCGGATCCCCTTGATACCGGTTACCAGATCATTCAGTCACTTTATGCCATTGGACCGGGAGGATTATTTGGCGTTGGCCTTGGTCATGGGCGGCAGAAAATGTATTTTTTGCCGGAGCCGCACAGTGATTTTATTTTTGCTGTTATTGGCGAAGAATTAGGGTTTTTGGGCTGTACTACTATCTTAATAATTTTCTTTCTTTTGTTTTGGCGCGGCTTTAAAATAGCATTGACTGCACCGGATGCTTATGGCAGTTTATTGGCAACCGGCATAATCAGTATGATAGCATTGCAGACACTAATTAATATTGGTGTTGTTACCGGTTCAATTCCCGTAACGGGAATTAATTTGCCCCTTATCAGTTCCGGAGGTTCTTCCTTGGTTTTTACGATGTGCAGTATTGGCGTACTTCTCAACATTTCCAAATATACTATATAAATAAGTGGGTGAATGCATGAGAGTTGTTTTTACCGGCGGTGGTACAGGAGGCCATATTTATCCTGCGTTGGCGCTTGCGCGTTATCTGCAGCAGCAAGAAGGTGCCGATATTCTATTTATTGGTACTGACCACGGCATGGAAAAACAAATTATCCCGCCTACGGGCTTCCCTTTGCAGACAATTCCCGTTATTGGGCTGGAGAGACGTTTATCTTTGCGCCTGGGACGAGCTGTATATATGGCTGCAGCAGGCGTTATTGCAGCACGCCGTATTTTAAAATCTTTTCAGCCTGATATAGTGGTGGGGACAGGCGGTTATGTGGCTGGGCCCGTGGTATTGGCAGCTCGTCTGGCTGGGATTTCTACAGTAATTCATGAGCAGAACGCAATCCCCGGGTTAACCAATATTTGGCTTTCACGGATTGCGACGCGTGTTTGTTTAAGTATTCCCGGCAGTGAAAAATATTTTCCACGGCCACAGAAAACTGTTTTAACAGGTAATCCCCGAGCCACAGAAGCAGTGCAGGCGGCAAAAGGTGCTTTGCCTGCCCAGCCGGCTTTATTGGCACAAGTGCCGATACTCTTATGTGTGGGCGGCAGTCACGGTGCTTTAAAACTTAATGAAGCTTTTACCGGCAGTTTAACAAGCGTTTTAGAGCAAACAAATACACAGATTGTTTATATCACCGGTAGACGTTATTATGATGCGATAGAAAAAAACTTGGCTCCACTAAAAAAACTTGCAGGCAGACGTTTACATTTATTACCCTATCACGAACAGCTGCCCGGCTTGCTGGCCAGAACCAGCTTGATGGTTAGCCGTGCGGGAGCCACTACTTTGGCCGAACTAACGGCGCTTGGAGTTCCGGCAGTTATTATTCCTTCCCCCAATGTTACCAATAATCATCAGGAACATAATGCACGTCTCTTGGCTGATAACGGGGCTGCTGTAATGATACGTGAAAGTGAGCTAGATGCAAATGTTTTGGCAGAGCAGCTTATAGCTCTATTAGGTAATATAAAACGTTTGCAAAAGATGGCCCATGCCAGCAAGGCTTTGGGAATTCCCGATGCGGCAGCAAGAATGACAGCTGTAATGAAAGAGATTATTGAGTAGTTATAAATTTAGTAAAACTAACTAAAGGCGCACAATCTGATTAGAAACACATCTGGCATTCCTTGCATACTATAAAGTACGGCAAGGGTTGTGCGCGGAGGTGCTTATGCAAAGTGTTGCTCATGAAATAGCAGCGAATATTACAGGAAAGGTTAAATTGCAAGAGCCGTTGAAGTACCATACTTCTTTTAAAATTGGCGGGCCTGCAGACCTATATGTGCAAGTACAAAATGTCAGGGAATTGGTTTATGTGCTAAGTTTACTGCAGCAAAACGGAATTCCCTGGTTTATCTTGGGCAACGGAACAAATCTATTGGTACACGACGAGGGCTATCGCGGCTCGGTAATTCATTTAAGCGGTAAATTTAAAGATTTTAAATTTAACGGCTTAATGCTTGAAGCAGGTGCTGCGGTGCCATTGGCAGTTTTAGCCCGCAGGGCAAATAGCCTTGGACTGAGCGGTTTAACATTTGCCGGCGGCATTCCTGGAACAGTGGGCGGTGCTGTGGTTATGAATGCCGGAGCACACGGTCATTGTTTAAGTGAAGTGCTGGTAGATGTGCAAATCCTAGACAGTTCTTTAGAGTTACATACTTGTCAGGCGAGTGAGCTGGGGCTAAACTACCGTAAAAGCAAAATCTCCTCTTCCGAAATAATCTGTTTTGTACGTTTCCAACTGGAAGCCGGGGATAAAGTTGAATTGGAGCGGCAGAGCCGGGATTATTTAATGTTCCGACATAACCGCCAACCCCGTCAACCCAACGCCGGAAGTATTTTTAAGAACCCACCGGATACCGCTGCCGGCAGCTTGATTGAAGCGGCCGGCTTAAAAGGGTATCGGGTCGGGGGAGCAATGATCTCTGACATCCATGCAAACTTTATTGTTAATTGCCAGCAAGCAACTGCTCAAGATGTGATGACCCTTATTAACATTGTACGCAGAAAAGTGGCACAGCAGTTTGGCATTGAGCTGGAATTGGAGGTTCGACTGCTCGGTTACTAACGGGGAAGGTGGAAGCATGGAGAAATTAGTAGTGCATGGAGGTAGACGTTTAGAAGGGGTTGTTCGAATCGGAGGTGCTAAAAATTCCATCCTGCCAATCTTGGCTGCAGTACTATTAAACAAAAGTACGGATGAAATCGTTTTAACCAATGTACCTAGAATTAGTGATGTGGTTAAAATGGTGCAAATTTTGCGCAGCCTTGGTGCAGAGATTACCTGGAGCGGCACTGATATGGTTATTACAACGTATAACCTTTCCGGTTTTGCTGTTGATGAGAAATTAATGCGGGAAATGCGTTCGACAATTTTTTTGATGGGGGCTATTCTAGCCCGCTTTGGCCAGGTTTGTATTTCTCATCCAGGTGGGTGTGCCATTGGGCAGCGTCCCATAGATTTGCATTTAAAAGGTTTAATGGCACTCGGTGCGCAATTACGTGAACAACATGGTTATATTTATGCTTCTTGCTCCAGGCTAATTGGAACAGATATTCATTTGGATTTCCCCAGTGTCGGGGCAACGGAAAATATTATGCTGGCTGCTGTTTATGCCCGGGGCACAACTGTAATTAATAATGCAGCCAAGGAACCGGAAATCGTAGATTTACAAAATATTCTTAATAAAATGGGCGCTAAGATCTGTGGTGCCGGTACAGATCAGATAAAAATTGTCGGAGTTAGCCAGCTGCATGGCGTAGAATATAATGTAATTCCCGATCGTATTGTAGCCGGCACATATATGATGGCTGCAGCAGCCACGGGCGGAGATGTAACTTTAGAAAATGTTATTCCCAATCATTTAGATGCGGTTATTTCTAAACTGCGGGAAGCCGGCGTACAAATTCGTGAGGAAAATGACAGAATACGTATACAGGCCCCGGAACAGATAAATGCTCTAGAATACGTACGTACACTGCCTTATCCGGGATTCCCCACTGATTTACAGGCTCCGATTATGTCCGTTTTAGCACGGGCACAGGGCACCAGTATTATTGTAGAAAATGTATTTGATTCGCGTTTTAAACATGTTGGTGAGCTAAACCGGATGGGGGCACAAATTATTGTCACTTCTGACAACCGGACAGCAGTTGTGCATGGTGTAAAAAGACTAACGGGTGCATCAGTTTCTGCTCCCGATTTAAGGGCAGGCGCAGCACTGGTAATTGCCGGCTTAGCTGCTGAAGGAAAAACAACTATTGACGGCCTGGAGCATATTAACAGAGGTTATGAAAATCTGGAAAATGATTTAGCAAAATTAGGAGCAGATATTAAACGTATTAGTAGTGACGATTAGCGGGCTAAGCAGCCCGCTATCGGCTGGCAACAATGGAGGACAAGCTATGGCAAGGATACAGCAGCGGCGGATGAAACGCCAAAGGATACAAACAACTAATAAACCAAATCAACTGTCTAAATTAAAAAGAAGTTTGTTAAAATTTTTTATTCTCTTCCTTTTAATCTGGACAAGCGTTACTTTTTTGCGTTCCGATTTTTTTCATCTTGCCGGAATTGAAATTAGCGGCAATAGCCGAACAAGTGATGCAGAAATTATTACTGCCATGGCAGTGCAGAATGGGCAAAATATCTGGCAGATGAGTATGTCACAACTGGAAGAAAAAATACTTACTATCCCCCGTGTGGAAAAAGTAAAGGTCAGCAGAAATTTGCCGAAAACATTAAGGGTGGAGATACTTGAAAAAAAGGTACTGGCATTGGTACCATACCAGGAGTACTTCTTTGAGGTAGATATGGACGGGCAGTTAATTGCCATGACACAGGAGGTGCAGAACTATGAATTGCCAATATTAACGGGAATTGAACCTTTAAGCGGTTCGGTAGGGGAAATTATACTGACGGGTGAAGCTTTAGTAAATCTGCAGCAGGTTAGTGAAGCACTAACTGACCAAGATATAGCAATTTCAGAAATCAATCTCCAACAGCCAGACAATGTGATTATTGTAACTATGGACGGCTTAGTAGTTTGGCTGGGAATAGATGATTATGTAGAAAAAGTAAATATTTTGAAACAAATTGCAGATAAACTTGTCGGTCGACAAAATGAAGGATACCTTGATTTACGGGCTGCTACGGCCCCTGCATTTCATCTTATTGACTCAAAAGAACAATAAAAACAATTAGTATAAAAAAAGGGAAAACCTAACTCTTGTTGAATAAAACAATATACTTTTAATCAAGGAGCGGTGAGGGGGTGCTGTATGATGAAAAGGAACTTAATCTGTGGCTTGGATATTGGTACTAGTCATGTTCGAGCTATAGTTGGTGAGATAAATATTGACGGTACAATTAGCATCATTGGAGTAGGGACAAGCCCCTCCGAAGGTCTAAAAAAAGGCGTAATTGTCGATTTGGATAAAACTGTGGAAGCAATCATGCATGCTATGGAAGAAGCAGAGCGGATGGTGGGAACTTCTATTCCTTCCGCTTTTTTAGGTATTATTGGCTCTCAGGTTAGCCTGATTAATAACCGCGGAGTAGTTGCTGTGTCAGGTGCCGATAAAGAAATTACGGAAGAAGATGTAGAAAGAGTCCTGCAAGCAGCAAGAGTGATTGCCTTACCACCAGATCGTGAAATTATTGATGTAATCCCCCGTGAATTTATTTTAGATGGATATGATGGAATCCGCGATCCAGTGAGTATGGTGGGTGTGCGCTTGGAAGTAGATGCAATGATTATTACCGGCATGATTACTTCTTTACGCAATTTATACCGATGTGTGGAGCGGGCCGGCGTTGAGATAGACGGTATTGTACTAAATTCTTTGGCCAATGCCGAAGTACTTCTCAGCCGAGACGAAAAAGAGTTGGGTACTATTTTAATTGATATTGGTGGTGGGACAACAGAACTTGCTGTTTTCCAGGATGGACACCTGCAAAACATAGCTGTACTGCCGGTTGGTGGAGACCATATAACCAACGACATAGCTAAGTTGCTGCACACACCACTGCAGACGGCGGAAAAATTAAAACTGGATCATGGTGTGGCACTCCCTAGTTTGGTGAAAAATGATGAAACCATTGAACTTCAGCAAATATCGGGTAAGGCTCCCCGGGAAGTGGCAGCCAAAGAG
>JAAZJT010000106.1 GCA_012800215.1 Bacillota bacterium
AAACCGGATTAAACGTTAGGAAAATAACCAAAGTTGAAACCCACGCTTATCTCTGTGCTATAACTATGATTGCAGCTGTAATAGCCGTTAACCAAGATAGCAGTACCCAATCCTTGGCTGCATAGCATTTTTAGCAAGATTTGACGAAAGGAATATGGCAAAGTGAACAATGTGTTTATCATCACCCTGGTTATGGTCTGCCTGGGGTATTTGCTTAAAAGATTAGATATATTTTCGGAAAAAGACGGCGAAACGATTGCCAAAATTGTTTTTAACCTGACGCTCCCGGCGTTGTTTTTCAGCAACTTTGCCCAGGCGGAACTGGAGTTATCTCTTATCTGGCTGTCTGTCATAGCTATCGCTTTTAATTTGTTTATCATTGCCATCGGCATGTTTGTTTACAGAAGAGAAGAGAGAAAACGTAAAGGAATGTATGTGATCATGCTTCCGGTGGGCAACGGCCTCTTTTTCTTCCCGCTGGCGGAAGCCATATGGGGTTCCACGGGATTGATCCATTTCGGCATGTTTGATATAGCCAATGCCTTTACACTGTACGTCATCAGTTATTTTATTGCCAGTTACTATTCGGCCGGCAAAGGAAAAGCGGACTTTAAATACATTGGTTCCAGAATGCTCAGATCAGCTCCCCTTATGACTTACGTGGTGGTGATCCTGATCAATCTTCTGGGGATCAATTTACCGGAATTATTCCTGCAGGCAACCAGGACCATCGCCCAGGCCAATATGCCCCTGACTTTTTTAATGTTGGGGATATATATGGAATTTAGATTTGATAAGCATCAGCTTAAGGATATAACCAAAGTCATCGGCATCCGTTATGTGACCGGCTTGATCGTAGGCGTCGCCCTTTTGTATATACTTCCTTTCAGCACCCTTTTTAAATACATCGTATTATGCTCCCTGCTGCTGCCCACCCCCGCAGTCTTGATCCCTTATGCTATCGAATTTCAATATAATGTTAAACTGGTGGCGGCCATATCAAATATTACGGTAGTATTAAGCTTCTTCCTTTTGTGGATCATTGTCGGCATATTGCCGCCGATCTAAAATTCCATTGCCTGTCCATGCAAAGATATATATAATTGAACCACAAATATAACAACTAATAATGAAGCCACAATGATAACAACATAAAATTCATACAGAAAAAATTTCCCATGGGATGATCCCGGATAATCTTAATAGAATAATGCCGAAAGCAGGAGTATTAATAAGCGGCAGATAACAGTAATGGAAGTATTCCCGATCTCCAACGTGATGTCCCTTTCCAAAAAGTATAAGTATATTTAAAGGTATCTGCACCAGCAGCCTTTTAAATATAAATAAATTTACAGGGAGGTAAGTTAATGAGTGAAGAAAAGAAAAAGCTTACAACTGCTGCCGGAGCTCCCGTAGTCGATAATCAGAATGCAATGACTGCCGGCCCGAGAGGACCTATGCTGTTACAGGATGTTTGGTTTCTGGAAAAATTAGCACATTTTGACCGGGAAGTTATCCCTGAACGGAGAATGCATGCCAAGGGTTCAGGTGCTTATGGCACCTTCACCGTTACTCATGATATCACCAAATATACCAAAGCCAGGATTTTTTCAGAAATCGGCAAGCAAACCGAGATGTTTGTCAGGTTTTCATCAGTGGCCGGCGAGCGTGGTGCTGCCGATGCCGAGCGGGATATCCGCGGCTTTGCAATGAAGTTTTATACGGAGGAAGGCAACTGGGACCTGGTGGGAAACAATACTCCGGTGTTTTTCCTGCGTGATCCCCTGAAATTTCCGGACTTAAACCATGCCATCAAGCGTGATCCCCGCACAGGCATGAGAAGTCCTACCAGCAACTGGGACTTCTGGAGTTCACTGCCGGAAGCACTGCATCAGATCACAGTGGTCATGAGTGACCGCGGCATCCCCGCCACATTCCGCCATATGCACGGTTTTGGCAGCCATACTTTCAGTATGATAAATGCTGACAACGAGCGGGTGTGGGTGAAGTTTCACCTGCGTACCCAGCAGGGGATCAAGAATCTGACCAATGAGGAAGCAGAAGCGATCATAGCAAAAGATCGTGAAAGTCATATGCGGGATCTGTTTGAAAGTATCGAACGAGGAGATTTTCCGCGCTGGACCATGTATATCCAGGTGATGACCGAAGAACAGGCTCTCAACATGCCCTATAATCCCTTTGATCTGACCAAGGTCTGGTACCATGGGGAGTATCCTTTGATCGAGGTGGGCTATTTCGAATTGAACCGCAACCCGGAAAACTGGTTTGCCGAAGTGGAACAGGCGGCTTTCAATCCTGCCAACATCGTGCCGGGCATCGGCTTTTCACCGGACAAGATGCTGCAGGGCCGGCTCTTTTCTTATGGGGATGCCCAGCGTTATCGTTTAGGGGTCAACCACCACCAGATCCCGGTCAACGCACCCCGTAACCAGGTCAACAGTTATCACCGGGATGGACAGATGCGGGTCAACAGCAACGGCGGCCGCACCCTTTCTTACGAACCTAACAGCTTTGGGGAGTGGCAACAGCAGCCGGAGTTCAAAGATCCCAGCTTGGATTTATACGGACCGGCGGATAACTGGGATTTCCGCGCCGATGATGATGACTATTATACCCAGCCCGGCAAACTGTTCCGGCTGATGAGCCCTGAGCAGCAACAGGTCTTATGTCACAACACTGCCTGCGATATGGCCAGTGTGCCGGAGTTTATAAAGATCAGACATATCGGCAACTGCCTAAAGGCAGACCCGGCTTATGGGAAAGGTGTAGCTGACGCCATGGGTATTTCCCTGGATAAAGTTAAATAGTCTTGCTGAGATAAAATATACCAAGGGAAAGCCGGAAAAGGTATTTACTGCATTTCCCTGATACCACACACATAATTTGAAACTGTATCTAAATCAACAAAGGGGTGTTTCCATTACTGAAAACACCCCTTTTGCGGATAATAATTACGTTTTCGTGGTTTTAGAAAAGAGGTATATAACCACCATCATATTCTTTTATGATGGCATCTCTTACTGCATCTGTAGTCATAGCAGCTGTCAAATCCTTCAGCCACTGAGCATCGATGTCATCGGGTTTCACAGCAAAACTCTGTGCACATTCATTGATATCACTACCCTGAGCAATGGCATCATCAATAGTTAAATTAGCCCAACCGGAATAACATGAAGAACAAGTGAGGCCATCAACATCATCTATGGAACCGATCAAGGATCTGGTATCCATTTCAATAAACTCAAAGTTTCTGGGATTATCTATAACATCAAATTTGGTAGGTCTTTCCACATTGGGATCCAAAGTTATTAAACCGCATTCTGCCAGAACATTTAAGCCCCGGGCCTGATTGGCAGCATCGCTGGCTATGGAGATAACTGCACCATTGGGTAAATCATTAGGGTCGGTATATTTGGAAGAGAAGAGGCAATAGGCATCGCCGACGATCTTAGTGTCAACCATCACCAAATCAGTGCCATTAGCTTCATTATAAGCTAGTAAATAGGGTTCATGCTGAAAATAGTTAACATCGGCACTTCCTTCGTTTACAGCAGCATTAGGTGCTACTGCATCATCAAAGATTATAAGCTCTACTTCATAGCCCTGTTGGCGCAAGTCTTCAGCAGCAACCTCTAGGACAGGGGCTTCCAAAGCAACGGTAGCAATCCGAATGGTCTTTTTATCATCATTGGCATTGTCACCACTGGTATTGGAATCGCCGCCGCAGCCGGATATCATAAGGGCTGCTGCCATTAAAATACCAATCAAAGATAGTGATAATTTTTTCATTAATTCTTATCCTCCCAATAAATATAATTTAATATGTTTTGCTGGTATTACTCGATATTTGCAACAATTACCATATAAAAAACCTCCAATCATATGAGTTAAGCTGACTTTTTACTTAAGTTTGTTATATAAAAAGTCACCAATAAATTGGATGATCTGAACCAGGATAATTAATACTACAACGGTCAAATACATGATTCGATCGTTAAAGTTCTGATATCCATAAGTGATGGCAACCGCCCCTAGCCCGCCGGCCCCAATCGCTCCTGCCATGGTGGTTTCCCCTAAAAGACTGATTACCCCCAAGCAAACACCGGCGACAAAAGCAGGTATCGCCTCTGGCAGCATTACCAGAAAGATGATTTGCACTTTTGATGCCCCGAAGGATTGGGCAGCTTCTACCAATGAAAAGTCCACCTCGTTAAAGCCACCTTCAAATACCCGGGCAAAAAAGGGAGCTGCTACGATGGTCAATGGTACAATAGCTGCTGTTTGGCCAACGGAAGAGCCAACTAACATCCTGGTAAAAGGAATCAAACAAACCATCAATATTAAAAACGGCAGAGAACGAATCAGGTTGATTACAAAACTCAATGAGGAATGTATCATCCGGTTAGGTTTAAAACCTCTCTCCGCAGTAATGATCAATATAACCGACAGGAAAAATCCAATTATACAAGCCAGTATTGCTGATATAGAAAGCATCTTAAGAGTTGCCAGCAATGCCGGCCAAACTATATCAGTGGACATTTGCATTAAACTCCAATTACGCATGAATCACTATGCTCCTTATCCTTCTAGATATTTTTCCATGACACCTGATGCTGGTCCAAATAATTTGCGACTTCCGGCAAATGCTCTTCTTCCACATTGATAATAAAAGAACCCATCATGGAATCACCACATTTAACCATTTTGCCTTCCAAAATGGGGAAAGGCAGCTGTAGATCAACAGCCATGGCGGTTAAGAAATTGTGGCTCTCAGCATCGGTAGAGAAAAGTATTTTCAACTCGATTCCGCTGGCAGAAGTACTTTCCCTCTCCTCGCCCAACAATCGCTGAAAAGCAGGAGGCTGACGGAAAAACATGTTCTTGACCGTATCACTTTCAGCAATTTTACTATTTTCTATAATCGACATTCGATTACATATTTGCTGAATTACTTCCATCTGGTGGGTAACGATGACCACGGTAATATCCAGCTTCTCATTAATTTCCTTCAATAAAGCTAAAATCGCTTGGGTAGTTTTAGGATCTAATGCTGAAGTAGCTTCATCACATAGTAAAATACTAGGGTTAAGTGCCAGTGAACGGGCAATAGCCACCCTTTGTTTTTGTCCCCCGCTTAAGTTGCGTGCTTTTTCATTGGTTTTTTCAGGAATCCCAACTATCTCCAGCAATTCTTTGACCCGAATCTCTGTATCAGCTTTACTATAATGCCAGCAGCGCAGGGGCAAAGCCACATTTTCGTAAACGGTTTTTCGTTCCTGAAGGGAAAAATGCTGAAAAATCATCCCAATTCCCCGGCGAAAGGAGTTTAAATCCTTTTCCGCCACCTGATTTACTTCTTGGCCATCAACCATCAAACTGCCGCTCTGGTACTTTTCCAGACCGTTTATGCAACGCAAAAGCGTAGATTTACCCGCGCCACTGCGGCCGACTAAGCCGTAGATGTCGCCATCTTCAATGGTAAGACTAATTCCTTCCAGCACCTTGAGGTTGCCGTAACTTTTACATAAATTATTGATTTGAATCACTATTATTTTCTCCTCTATTCAATAACAACTGGATAAGAATAACTCTTATAGCTCTAAGCACCATCTAAATATTAATTACTTCCATTTTTCCGGTTCAATAGGGTATTTGCCATATATCCTGGCAGCATCCATAAAGGCCAGAATATTTTCCGGTGGTGTATCAAGAGCAATACTGCAACCGGAGGATAATATAAAACCCTTGGGGTTATCATGGGCTTTGCGTAAACATTCCTGGGATTCTGCATATATATCCTGGCGGTTACCCCGCATCAAGGTATCGATGGGCTTAACATTTCCTGACAGGCATACCTGGTGTCCAACTTCTTTTTTGGCCTCCTCCATATCAATAACATTATCCAGACTTAAAGTATCAGCCCCCACCTCTACCATTTCCAACCATATGGGTCTGCTATTACCGCAAATATGTAAAGTAGGACCACTGCCACAACGCTGCCTGATGCGATCAGCATAAATTTTTAAATATGGCAGGGCAAATTCTCTGAATTGTTGGGTGCTAATCAAGGCTGGTGATGCGGTGGGCTCAGATAGACCTGGCATTATGCCCAGATCGCAAACTGCATCAATATATAATAGAGCGCTTTCAGTGACCAATTCCAGCAGCAGATGCGCTTTCTCCCTATTCTTGTACAAATCTTTCAGGAAATTTTCAGTTCCCCGTATTGAAGCAGCTGCAGTAAAGGGACCTCCAACTGAACTTCCCAACACTACTTCATCTCCGATAGCATCATTAATGATTTGCAGGGCTTCAAGAAAAAGTGGCAGCCTGCCGTCTCGATAAGGGTTGGCCGGAGTTAATCCAGAGAAATCTTGCCAGTCCTTTAGAACTGGTTCTGCTACAAATGGTATGCCGTCATTTGGATAAGCGAGCTTGGTTCCCATAGCTTCTGCTATCCCTAATAATCCAGGGCCAACTTCTACGGAATCATGGCGATAGGTATTAAAACTCTTGATCTGAGCTGCTGCCATAATCTCTGCTGAGCGATTGTAGCTTGATACCGGCACTCCTATCAGCCGACAAGCATGATCACTGATTTGTGGCATACAGGGTATACGGTCAATTTCCTGGCCGGATGAAAATGCCACCATTCTTTCCTTCGGAGTCATTGCATCCTTAAATCTAGTATTCAACCTATACAACTCCATTTATAATTTTTTATCAGTACTTAAAACTACAGATAAATATAACATTGCGCTATACAAAAAACAATACTTTACATAACAATTATTTCTATAAGATATGATTATAAATTATGCTAATAACAGAATTTTTCTCTTGACATCAGACTTTATTCATAATTTTATTTCTTAGCAGCTACATCACAGGTGCATAAAATAAAGTTATTAATTATAAAAAATCTGCTGAAGGTATTCCCCAGCAGATTCCCTGAATTTTAACGCTAAAAAAGCGGGGAAGATCCCCGCTGCTCTATTGCTATGCTATTGATAAATTGTTCAGCTCTTCTAATAGATAGTCTACAATTGTGCTGGTAGATTATTTAATAAGGAATTACCATCGGTATTTTCCCTTAAAGCATTTATGGTATGGGCATTGGGCTTGGCATAAATTATCGGATAGTCTTTTTCCCCATATATTTTTCTTATGGGAAAGGCCAATTGCTCTTCACCAATAGAGAACTGCGCATTAACGCCTGGTTTGTTTCCCCGGGCATCCAACCTTATCCAGCATTCTATTGTTTTAATATAAACTGCGTTCAAAGCGTGGATACAATAACCTGTATCTGGGGTATCGCCCTTGGTAAGAAATTGATAACAAAAGCCGACAGGAATCCCTTTGCTTCTTAATATTGCCGCAAGTAAGTTTGATTTGGCATAACAAATACCTTCGCCAAAATTAAGAACTTCCGATGCTTTACATGTAACATAGGAGCTTTGTATATCAAAAGAATGAGCAATGGAATCGCGTACATATTCAAAGGCAATTTTTATAATCTCTATTTCACTAAATGAGTCGGTGAATAAATCATTCACCTTGTTTCGAATTAAAGGGTGACTATAATCAACTACGTCTAATTCCAGCAGGTAGTCTTCAAGACAAGGATACTCACAAGTCAAGGTATGCAAAAACAATTCACCTCAATTCCTTTCTTTTTCCAATCTGTTACTATCTTGTTGAAGTCCAGCCGGTTGAGCTAAAGGACATGGAACGAACAAATATATTCTGAAATTCGCTGCCGGAAGTTAAGTCCAGGCTCTTTATTTTGTGGGAGATTTCCTCGGCTTGGTTTCGAACAGTTGTTGACTTTAATGCCATAATGGCTCCCTGCAGTGCCGAGTTTCCAACCGGTCTGATTTTACCGCGCCATTCACGGGGAAAGAATCCCAGTTCGATCAATCCATCAGAATTGAGGTAGTTACCCAGTGCCCCCGCCAGTTTGATTTCCTGTACCTGCTGGGCTTTAATTCCCGCCGCATCCAGTAATAGCTTGATTCCGGCGCAGACTGCTCCTTTGGCCAGTTGCAGCTGACGGACGTCATTTTGACTGATATATAAACCCTTATTCTGGTTACATGGCGGTATCAGCCAGAACCTTCTGCCCCGCTCGGTGTCAATGATACGTTCTGCCCAATCTGGGAATGAATTATTGTTACATGAAATTCTTCCATTTACAGCTGCTATACCTGCATGCAATAATACTCCCACTGTTTCAATCAAACCGCTGCCGCACAGCCCTCTGGCCTGGCCTTCACCGATGACATGCATGCATAACTTTTCGTCCTCTATCCATACCTGATCTACAGCACCTGCCCCGGCTCGCATGCCACATTCAATATTCATTCCTTCCAAAGCAGGTCCAATGGCAACCGAACAGGCCCACAGCCGGTTATTGCTAAACAGGACCATTTCTCCGTTGGTTCCCAGGTCCAGCAAAAACACATTGTCAGGACCTTGCTCCAATCCGGTTGCCACAATTCCAGCCACAATATCAGCACCAATAAATGCCGAAGCTGAGGGCATCAAAAGAACATTGGCATGAACAGGCACGGTTAATCCTAAATCAACAGCTGATTTGTTTATGGCTGTGATAAATTCCGGTTTATAAGGGAAACGCCCCATGGCAGAAGGATCAACTCCCGCCAGTAAATGCAGCATGACCGTATTGCCGGTTATGACGATTTCCTTTATATCAGCAGCTTCGATTCCGGAACCGGTACAATTGTCAATGGTAATTTGGTCAAGGCAATTCAAAATGCAGCGCTGCAGCCTCTTTGTACCTTCATGATGTGACCCATAATTGATACGCGACATTACATCCATGCCAAATGCACTTTGCGGATTAAGCCCGGAACTGATATGCATTTCCTTCCCGTTACCCAGGTTATAGATGCTTCCAACCACCGTAGTTGTGCCTATATCTGCAGCCATCCCATATCCTGTCTTAACTTCACCTTTTCCCGGTAAATTAGATATTTCCGGTCTTGTTTTTATCAGGATCTGCGGTGCTGCTTTGTGCGGAAATCTTAACCTTATGGTTCCTCTTATCTGACAGTGGCAGGCCAGTCTGATACCCTGCTCCAATTCTGCCGTATTTAACCAAACTCTTTCTTCCGCTGCAGGGGGGGTGCATTCCCCTTCCAAAACCATTACTTTGCACTTTCCGCAATTGCCTTCTCCCCCGCAGGGGCTGTCGGTTATTTGTTCCAAAACCCCGGGTAAATCAAAGACGCGCACCCAATCATCCTGTATGGTTTTAAACTCATTATCGCAATCATAGGTATTATGACTCATCTGCTGTTAACTCCTGTCCGGGGTCTTTTTTTTGCGGCCAATCTCTTACTGCTTCAGCCATAGCCTGCAAATTTGGCAGCGGCGTACTCATACTTATGCCACAGGCTGGGGCTAATACTGTAACACCTTGGGATAAGCTGTGGAAAGCTGCTTTTTTTACTCTTTCGGTGTTTCCGTTCTGCAGGAGCTGGGTACTTATATTACCAACTATTACTTTTCCCGGCACCGCCGCGCGAATAGCTGCTACGCTGGTAGCTGAATCAATACTTATACCCGGGGAATGCAACTGCTGAACCTGTGCAAAAATGCTGTTCAGACGGCCGCAAATATGAATCAGGGAAGTCAGATAATATTCCTCGGTCCTGCTGATAATTTGATTGATGTATGGTAATGCAAATTCAGTAAAAAATGCCGGTCCCAGAATCTCTCCGCTGGCACTGGGATCAGCAACAGCCAGTATATCAGCCCCAGATTCGGCCAGGGCTTGTGCAAAATCAGTCAGGTTGGAGCTTATAAAATTCATAAAAGCTTTGACTTCAGCCGGCTCAGTCCGCATACTTCGGAAGAATGTCATGGGTTCGATCAATGAAGCAGCCAGGCTGACCGGGCCAGTCAAGGTTGCTACGATCGGCAGACCACTGTTTGAACGGCGCAGAATATCAACCGCTTTAAGCATTACTGCCATTCTGCTCTTTGTAAAATCAAAATTTTCAAGTTCATGCCATTCAGACAAAGTAGTTAAGGAATATCTTGCCACGCGGGGTTCTGTATATTGAGATCCCATTTCTATCTCAGCCCCGAGAGATTCAGCTTCGACCGTCATGCAGAAGGGCAGCCCCAGGTTGTCAATACCGCTGCGTTGGCTTACTTGCAGAACCAGTCCGGCAAATCGCTCAGGATCCCCATACACCTGATTCCAGGTCAGATCAAGGTCTTGCAGGATATCAGCGGTAGCCATGTTCATCATGCCTCCGGGGCAAATAAAAGGCGGCCGGTCAACCGGCTGGCCTTTCAGGGAATTGATCAAACGATTTTTGGCGTCGATTATAACCATTTCCTTTCCTGTGATCTAATAAAATTTTTTGAAACTTGCTGATTTTTTTATCAGATCTACTGGGTTCATTATAACTGATTAACGCCATTATTTACAACATTTCGGTACTGTTTTATCAAAGCGAGTGATAACCATAGGTTATATATAATGTTAAAATTTATATACAAATAATCAGGATATTCATCTATACTATATGTGGATGAAATGTGTATGAGTTTAAACTATTTATTTAAATGAGGTCAGAACTGTGTCAGAAATATCTTTTCAGCCATTTTTAGAGGTTAGAAAAATAAAAAGGAAATACGGTAATGTAGAGGCACTCAGAGGTGTAGATTTAAAAGCCTATACAGGTGAAGTGCTGGCAATTGTAGGAGATAATGGTGCGGGTAAAAGTACCCTGATAAAAATATTATCCGGCGCTATTGCTCCTGATAGCGGCGAAATAATCATTGCCGGTAAAAAATATCATAAATTAAAGCCCAAATCCGCACTTGAGGCTGGCATTACAACAGTTTATCAGGATCTGGCCCTGGTTAATACCCTGGATACCTCTGACAATATTTTTTTAGGCAGAGAATATCTGAAAAATATCTTTTGTTTAGATGAGAAAAAAATGCATCAGGAAGCACAGGAACTGCTTGAGAAACTGGGAATTCAAGTACCTTTTCTGCACACTGCCGTCGGTTATTTGAGCGGGGGGCAGCGACAGGGGGTAGCAGTGGCAAGAGCCGTACACCAGGGAGGCAAACTGCTCATTTTTGATGAGCCTACAGCAGCCATGGGGGTCAAAGAAACTGTTGCGGTTCTTAAACTAATTAAAAGTCTGGCAAAAAAGGGTTTTGGCATAATCGTTATCAGCCATAATATGGAGCAGGTTTTTCAGGTATCTGATCGTATCTGCGTTATGCGTCAGGGAGAAGTGGTGGGTTCTGTAAAAACCGATGAGGCTGATCCCCAGGATGTAGTGGCTATGATAACCGGAGCAATAAAAATAGAAGATGCCAGTAATTATAGGAGTAACAAGAATGAGCTTACGTCTTAGACTGCAGAATAATTTCCCTCAGCTTTTGCTTTTTGGGGTGTTAGTATTTTTCATTATTATTCTAAGTTTTTCTTCGGAATTCTTTTTCACCTGGGAAAACTTCAGAAATATTTTGGATCAGAGTTCGGTCCATCTTTTATTGGCGTTGGGCATGACCTTCGTAATAGCCAGCGGTGGTATTGATTTATCCGTGGGTAATGTAGCAGCATTAAGCGGTGTAGTAATGGCAGTATCAATGAAGGCTGATATAGGAGTCCTGCCTGCTGTTCTGCTGGGTTATTCTGCTGCCCTTCTGTTTGGGTTGTTAAACGGCTTTGCGGTCTCTTATATCAAAATAAATCCCTTTATTACAACCTTGGCCTCCATGTCCATTGCCAGAGGAATAGCACTTATTCTCACCGGAGGGGTTTCCATTTATGGTTTTTCAGCCACATTCAAATTCTGGGGAACAGGATCCATCGGTCCGATTAATCCGCCCATCCTTCTGGCATTTGTTTTCCTGATTTTAAGCTTTTTCCTTTTGTCTTATACTCTGTGGGGCAAATATAGTCTTGCTTTAGGAGGTAATGGGGAAGCTTTGCGCTATACAGGCGTCAATGTCGATTTATACCGGATCAGTATTTACTGTTTTTCAGCCATCTTGGATAGGAATTTGCTTTTTCCAGATCAGTATAGCACAAAGTTGAAAACAATGGTTAGGCATGCTTGAGAACTAAAATGGGGTCGAAATTTCATGATATTGCGGAATGTGCAGCCGGTGAGGGA
>JAAZJT010000107.1 GCA_012800215.1 Bacillota bacterium
AAGCTGGCCTTATTATCAACCAGTGAATATGAGCGGGCAGCCGGAGCCGCAAGGAATGTAGAATTTATTGAGTTGGGCTCAGACCCGGCCTTCACTTCTACTTTTGCCAGAGCAATGATGTTTCCGAAGCAAAAAGCTAATATGTAAAAGAAGGGAGTATCGCAAGACACTATTCTAGTGAGCGATACTCCCTTCTTTATGGTTTTAAGCTGTTAAAATTCTAGAATCCTAGCCTATAGGCATAAAGACATTTCATTCAACAAGGCAGGCAACTGAATTGAAATTGTGGTGCCGCCGGAATTTGTTTGCACATCAATTAAACCGCCATGCCTTTGAATGATCGAAAAGCTAACGGGTAGTCCCAATCCTGTCCCATTTTCTTTAGTTGTAAGAAACGGTGTTCCTAATTTTTCTAAAACATCAGCAGGGATACCGTGGCCATGATCAATAATGTCTATGGCCACAGTCGTACCCCGACAGTAGCTTCTGATAAAAACAGTATCTGAAGCATCTAAAGCATTATATACCAAATTTAAAATAACATGGCGTATTTCCTTTTCATTGACATAAACATCAGGAACAGCAACTAAATCAAAACTAACACTTTTATTTTGGCGCAGTGCTGTCGTCTCAATCAGCGGCTGTAAGCTGTTAATAATTTCATTAATATTTGACACAGCCTTTTGTGTCACTTCTTTATTTGACAAAATTAAAAACTCGGAAATAATAGCGTTGGCTTTCTCCAGCTCTGACATCATCATTTCAATACATTGTTTATCCTGCTGATACTCTTTTTTACTGCGTAACAACTGTAAAAAACCATGCACAGTGGTCATTGGGTTGCGAATTTCATGTCCAAGGCCTCCTGCCATCTGGCCTATTAAATTTAAACGTTCCAGCCTGGCAATTTCTAATTCCATACGTCTTTGTTCCGTCTGATCAATCATAGTACATAGCAGACAATACTGGCCACAAAAATGAATGATTTCTGAAAAGAGTAAACAATAAACTATTTCTCCGCTTTTAGTATGTAATTTAATTTTTTTACTGCCATTAGATTTCATTGATGGAATTGACAGCAGTTTTAAATTACGCATATCACAGCCTGCAACTGAAAATTTTTGCCAAAAAGGCTTTCCCAGCAGCTCACTGCGTTTATAGCCGAGCTTTCTCAACAAAGCGTTATTAACAGCCAGGAGAGATTTATCCTTTAAATTAATAATACATTTCATGGTAGGGTCAGCATCAAATAGTTTGCGAAATCTTTCCCGTGACTCTTTCAATTGCTGCACAGCTTCTTTACTTTCTGTAATATCATTATAAAAAATTGCCAAACCTTCCTGATAAGGATAAATTTTAACTTCAAGCCACTTTTTAGTATATGAAGAGTATAATTCAAAAGTACGGTGCTGACCTGTCTGCATAGCCAATTTATATTCCTGGGAAAACTTTTCACTGGTACTGTGCGGGAATGTATCCCAGAAATATTTACCCAAAACATCCTGCCTTTTGGTAAAATAAGTAAGATAAAGTGCTTCGGTATTGATATAAGTACAGCGCCACTGCCTGTCTAGAGTAAGGAAGGGATCGCTGAAACTTTCTACAATGTGTTCAAAGTGTTCTTTTGCCTGTATTATTTTCTGGTGAGCCAGCACACGTTCAGTTACATCCACTAAAAATATGACTAAAGCCTCAACTTCTTCGTCTTCATCCAGTAAAGGGATTAAAGACCAGTCCCAGTATTTTATATCCTTTTTCGAATCAGTGTAAAAAGCTTGTGCGCTGACCTGATAACCTTTTTTGGTTGCAACAACATTGGCAAATATTTGCCTTGTTTCAGATGAGAATAATGAAAGATGATTGATACCTAATAAATCCTCTTGCCTCCTCTCATTAAGTTTAGCATATGTTTCGTTGACTAATAGATAGTTAAACTTCCGATCTAATACAGCAATGGCAAGATGCGCATTGTTAAACATTTGTTTAGTAAACTGTTCTGCAATTTTTTTACGCAATTAATTTCCCCCCAAGCATTGACAGTACGATAACATAAAAAAACCGTGTCCCTCCCACGGTTCCAAACATTACCGTGCTAGATAGCATAACTGCATTTACTAGTGCGTAGAGGTCTTAACAACAAATACATTGCCAAATAACCAACATCTAACATATAACATCATTAAATTTTATGCAAGGGGAAGAATGTAGAACTTTGTAGAATACAAAAATTTTTTTCACTTAATAAAATTATTTTCACTAAAATAGATTAGTTCTCCAGTTGTTGCCATGAAAAGCGTATTATTTGTACTTCCGCTAAAGACAAGCCCTTTTCTTTACCCCTAAGGTACCCTTCCAAAGCATTTAGTGTTCTCGAAAAATCTTTAATGTTTTCTTCAGTAGTGCTGATCTGAATGGGAGGAGCAAGCTTATCCCAATTTTGTTGTAGTTTTTTCTTTTCCTGCAGTGCTTCTTCCCATGCTTCATTCATAACTAATTCTTCTAATTTATCAATAGTAGCCGGTATCTGTTTACCTGCCGATAAATTACCCTTAATAAAACCGAAGCTGCTCAGAACTACTAAAAAAGCGATAATTGTCACTGCAGGGATAATATAAAGCAAAGCTTTTAAAGCAATATCTTTTTTCATAACGCTAACCTCCGTTAATTCGGACCTTCATAATCGCTGGCATCAATAATTTTTATCCCCTCGTCCTTATATAAATCCAAGTAAATCCGCCCGCTCGTATCTATGGCTCCATAAGCAACTTGTTCTAAGCTGATGCGGCGACTTTTTAATTCTCCTAACAGCCATTCTTCATCTTTTTCTATCTGCTGAAGATTTTGCTTAATTATTTGCCCCTCGCTAATAAGCTCAATAGATAACCCCTGATACTCAGTACTGAGGTTTAAATCTTTAGGCGTTAGCGGTTGTACCTGAGACTTTTTCAAGACAGAAAGGGAGCCATCCGTTTCTAATACGGCAAATTCCACATCAGACAGGCTAAATACATCTTTTTCCCTTAGCTGTTCTACCAGATCATCAAAGCTATAACGGGCTATAGCTAAACGGTCTTCCATGATCTTGCCATTTTCAATTAAAATAATGGGTTCACCGGTAATAAGCTTTGCTAATTTTCTATTCTTTTGTGCAATAACCTCCAAAAATAAAACCAGAAATACCCAGGTAATTAGCCCCACATATTCTGCTAAGGCGCGATTAGCAAGATTAGTACTCATGGAGGCAGCAATAGAACCAACAGTAATACCCAGTACATATTCAAAAAAATTAAGCTGGCTAATTTGCTTTTTACCAAGAACCCGTGTAAAAATTAAAAGGCTAAAAGCAGCCATAACTGAACGAATTATAACTAAAAAATAATCTGGTAACATTCCGCCCCTCACCCTCCATATTTTGTTCGGACCATTAGCAGTATTTTTAGATAAAAACACTCCTTAATCTACTCTGTAAAAAGGTGGTTTGTCTAGCCAATCTGAATTTTTTCCAATAGTTTCACAGCTAATCACCTCGCCCATAGTATGTGCTCGTTGAGATTTCTTTATAAATGTTTTACTTATGGGCACCCTGCTTTTGGGGACACTAACTATTAATCAGCAGAAATATAATAAAAGCAGGAGATAAAATGGATAGCAGCAAAACCCCTAACAGACTGATACATGAAAAATCACCCTATCTTCTACAGCATGCATATAATCCTGTAGATTGGTATCCCTGGGGTGATGAAGCCTTTGCCAAAGCAAAAGAGGAAGACAAGCCCATCTTCCTCTCTATAGGCTATTCCACCTGTCATTGGTGTCATGTAATGGAACGGGAATCGTTCGAGGATCAGGAAGTGGCAGACGTCCTTAATCGCGTTTTTGTCTGCATTAAGGTGGATCGCGAAGAAAGGCCAGACTTGGATAATATCTATATGTCTGTATGTCAGGCAATAACCGGCAGTGGTGGCTGGCCGCTTACCATTTTCATGATGCCGGACAAACGCCCGTTTTTCGCCGGTACTTATTTCCCCAAGGAAACTAAGTATGGACGCATGGGAATATTAGAATTGGCCCGGCGCATAGAAAAGTTATGGCAAACAGGACGGGAAGATTTAACGCAAACGGCGCAAATGGTAATGGATCACTTACAAGCTACCTCACATGTAACTCCAGGCAAACTGCCGGGCGAAGAAGTACTACATACAGCTTTTCAACAATTGGCAGAACGCTTTGATTCAGAACATGGTGGTTTCAGTACAGCTCCTAAATTTCCTACGCCTCATAATTTAACTTTTCTTTTGCGTTATTGGAAAAGAACAGGTAATGAGCATGCTTTGACTGTTTTTGGTACAATAAAAACCAAGCAGAGCGGAACTTAAAAATCCCTGCATAAAATGGAAAAACCATTGCCAGCACCCTTCAAATAAACTACCCTTTTAGTGTCCAAAGCTAAAGGGGGAATAGAA
>JAAZJT010000108.1 GCA_012800215.1 Bacillota bacterium
AAGCTGTTGCCGCAGCACCCATAGCAATATTACCGCTTTCACCTAAAGCATCAAGTTGCAAAGCTGTTAATTGACTCACTCTAACCACCCTATTCTTTATACTTTACCTTTCAGCCTAGCCGCCCATCCTCTGCACTCTTTCGCTGGGCGAAATAATTTCTGTGATACGGACAGCAAAATGCTCCTCCATAATTACTACTTCACCACGGGCAATTACTTTTCCGCCCAAACAAATATCAATAGGGTTTGTCACGTCATGTTCAAACTCCACTATAGAGCCGGCAGTAAGATCCAATACCTCACCTAATCTTCTTTCTGTTTGTCCTAAATTTACAGAAAGCTGCATGGGAATATCCAAAACACGTTCCAGCTGCTGTTCAGAATAGGCGGCGGATGTGGTCTGCTGAGGCAATAAGGCATCTATTTCCTCTTGTGAGAGATAAAAATCATTCATTTGGCTGCTCCTCCTTTAAACACTGTACAGCACGCTGCCCTTTCAGTGTACCGGCCTGTACCGCAAATAAGGGTACCCCTTCTACCTGCAGCACCATAGGCTGGCTAATTTTTTGATTTAAAATTATTACATCTCCCACTTCAAACTTTAGAAATTCTTCCACACTAACAACTGCTTCCCCTAAAACAGCTGTTGCCGTCACTGTTACCGGCTCTAAACTGGCAGCCATCATTTTTTTATCTTCTTCTCCCGTACGTACAGAAGCAAACCAATGCTGTGCAGTTAATTTAGGCATCACCGGTTCCAGGGTCAAATAAGGAAAACATAGATTTAAAAGCCCTTTAGCATTACCCACTACTGTGCTAAAAGTCATTAAAGCTACCGTTTCTGAAGAAGCAATCATTTGGTTAAACTGGGGATTTGTATCCATATTTTCTATTTGCGGCATTAATTCAAACACATCTTCCCAGGCATAGCGAAGATTTTCTAATATTTTGCTTAAGATACGCCGCATAACAGTAAGTTCAATTTCTGTAAGCTCACGCGTTTTAGCAGGCATTTCCCCTTTACCGCCAAATAGAAGATCAATTATGGGAAAGACAAATTGGGGATTAGTTTCCAGCATGGCACTCCCCATCTCCTCGCCGACAGAAAAAATAGTCATCAAAGTAGGGGTAGGCAGAGAAAAAATAAATTCTTCAAAAGTCAGCTGTGACACCGATTCTAATTTTATTTGGATATTAGTACGCAGGTATGCTGTAAGAAAATTAGACAAAATACGTGCAAAATTTTCATGTATATTTAATAAAGTTCGTGTTTGTTCTTTGGAAAATTTATTAGGTCGTTTAAAATCATAACGACGCACTGCATCTTCAGCCTTTTTTTCACTTTCATCTAACTGGCCAGTAGAAAGAGCCTGAATTAAGGAATCTATTTCTGCTTGTGACAATACATCTTTCATGAATACACCACCAAGCTATAAGATAAATGTAGTTTCGACAATTAAAGGGGGTTTCCCTTTAAATATACTATATTTTCCGCGTTTTGATACCATTTTCCATTGGAGCAGGATAATGGAAAAGTTTGTCGAAAGAAGTAAGCTAATAAAATTAAATCGGAGGACAACCACATGGAAAGAGCATGTGTATTATCCATTAGCGAGGATAATCTGGAAGCTTATCTTTGCGTCTTACCTAATTTTACGGGGGACATCAAGGATTTACAAAACATACTTGTTCAGGCAGGCATTAAATTCGGCCTTCTTCACGAAGCTTTGGGAAAAGCACTGCTGCAGCGTAATCAGCCCCTGTGCGTCGCCAAGGGAACACCGCCACAACCTGGCACAGATGACAGTATTACTCTTCATTTTCCGGAGGAAGAACTAACCGGGGAAATGATAACAAAATTAAGCGAGGATCTTCGCTTGTCTTATGAAGTCCCCTCAGTAAAACCGGGAGAAGTTATTGCTGTCTGGCAGCGCGGCCGGGACGGAGAAAACGGACAGGATATTATGGGCAGAACTATTGCTCCACCACGCTGCCGCCGGCTAAAAATTACCTGCCGCCAGGGGACTGAGCTGAGAGAAGACGGCAAAATTATCGCTACCATGGCCGGCCGCCCCTGCCTGGCCCAAACTGATCTGCGATATCGTTTTGAGGTGATGCCGGTTTATATCCATGCGCAGGATCTGACCGCGGAAATGCCGCATTTAAAATATGATGGTGATGTTGTAATTAAAGGCAATGTTCTAGAAGGCACTTCAGTAAAAGCAACAGGTACCGTTGACGTATTAGGTAATGTTATTGGCAGCGCCATTGAAACTAAAAAATCTGTCCGTATTAACGGGAATTTAATTCAGAGTTCAGTGCAGGCAGGTTATGATCTACAGGCGCTGCAAGAGCTGCACTCCGTCCTGCAGAAAATAAGTGATAGTCTCACACTATTAACTGCCGCCTTAGAACAGTTACAGGAACAGCCGCAATTTCAGAAGCTTCCCTTTGCTATCGTGGTAGAGAAAATTTTAAAGCTGCGTCATCCCACCTTCCAAAAAGATATCGGCCAACTTACCACAATCTTAACAGAAATAACAAAAAACGTACCGGAGTTAACCGCTACGTTTTCTAGGGAGCAAATTTTAAATAAGCTTGACTTTCAGCAATGGGAAACATCTGCTGATTTAGATACCGCTCTAACACAGACAATGGCACTGCAGCAGCAAATTGATTCTTTTTATGAAATAGAAGCAAATATTAACTGTAAATACGCATTAAATTCTCATTTAACAGCTGCACAGCATATTAGTATAAACGGACAGGGATGCTTTCATAGTCAGCTTTTAGCCGGCAGCACGGTTACCATCAGCAATATTGCCCGCGGTGGTATTATTAAGGCAGGGCAAACAATAAAAGTTAACCGCGTAGGCTCTGAGGCGGGTGCTGCCACTACCCTGCAGGTCGGGCGCCTTGGTGTTATTGAAGTGCTTACAGCCCATGAAAATACACTCTTTATTGTTGGCAGCAATAAACTAAAATTAGGGGAAATCTTACACAACACCAGGGTAAGATTAGACCAGGATGCCCGGATTGCTTTACATCCCCGCTACTGAAATTAATTCGCTAATATACTGCATACTTGTTTTATAATCAAGCTTACTTGGTTCCAACTGCAAAGCCTTGGCATACCAGTGCCATGCTAAACCCAGCTCATCTAACTTATAGCAGACATAACCCAAGGCAGCAGCACAGGCAGCCCTATGCGGGTCCAAACGCCAGGCCTGTTCTAAATACGGCAGCGCCTGAGTGACTTGTCCAGCATGACAGTGAGCAATACCTAAATTCAGAAAGAGCGGGGCATAATCATCTGTACCTCGTACTGCCTGTTCATAGGCCCAAATTGCTGCCTGATATTCACCAATCTTCAGCCAGCAATTACCCAGATTAAAAAAGGCAGGCCAGCAATCGGGGTCACAGACTACGGCTGAAAGCAAATAAAACGATGCTTCACGGTACTCTCCGCGCCGCATTCTTAACGCTCCTGCCTGATTATAATTTACAGCAGCTTCCTTTTTTTCATGTCTAAAGTCGAACATAACAGACCTCCGGCAAAAATTTCCTTACAGGAAAAGTATAGTCAACCGGAGGTCTATTTATGCATAAACAGGTATTTTTTTCTTATCTGCGGATATTATTGGCAATATTCATCATCTCATCGAGTGTTTGCAGTGAACGGGCACTAAGCGAAAAACTTTTTTGACTGGTAAGCATAGCTATCATTTCTGCTGATAGCTCCACATTAGCATTTTCTAAATAGCCCTGTCTTATAATTGTACCCTCCTCTGGAGGAGTAATACGTGCAGCTCCGCTGGCGGGGCTGGCCGCAAAAAGATTGTGCCCTAAATGAAGCAAACCGGCAGGATTATCAAAATAAGCCAATTCCAGTCTTCCCAGCTCTAAGATGTCACCGCCTGCAGTAGTAGCAGTTATGTATCCGTCAGTAGTTATTTTTAAAGTATGTTCTTCCGGTGGCAGTTGGGGCAGCTGCAGCTGATAACCTTGTGCAGTAACCAAATATCCTTCACTGTCTTTTCTAAAATCGCCGGCTCGCGTATAGGCTTCACTGCCGTCCGGCAAAATAATGCGAAAGTAACCCTGACCGGTAATGGCAAAATCAAATTCTCTGCCTGTTTCTAGGCAAAAACCGTCACTTAGGTCAGGACGAATAGCCACCATGGCTGTTCCCGTTCCCGCTACCGCAGGTTTTTGATTTTCTACCGCCGGCGACACTGCTCTACCCCTGCCGGCAGTTTCCTGATATATTAAATCCTTAAAAAGTAACTCCTTTTTCTTATAGCCGGTAGTATTAAGATTTGCAATATTATTTGCTGTCACGTCCAGCCTCTGCTGCTGTGCTATAAGGGCAGAAGTTGCATTTTTAATACCTCTCAGCAATTTTAACCCTCCTTACTATAGGGAGCCAATTTCATTAACCGCCTTGCCTGTCAGCTGATCGTGAGCCTGTAAAACACGCTGGTTTGACTCATAGAGGCGCAGGGCAGTCATCATCCTGCTCATTTCCTCTGCCACCTGGACATTTGAACCCTCTAAAAAGCCCTGTCGCACCTCACCGTTAAAAGCCAATTCCCCTTGCTCCGCTGCCCATAAAGTGGCGCCTTCTTTACGTAAAGCCTGTAAATCTGCAAAATCAGCCAAACGAAGTTGACCAACTGCTTCTCCGTCAACAAAAATTTGTCCCCTTTCCTGAATTTGCACTTCACCTGCCGGTAATTGCAGCGGCCCCTGATTTCCCAACACACGATATCCCTGCTCTGTCACCAGATAACGCTCGGCATCTAAAGTAAAGGCACCATTACGCGTATAACGTATCCCCTGCGGCGTTTCCACTGCAAAAAAACCACGGCCTGCAATGGCTAAATCCAGAGCGCGCCCTGTTTCTATGCCCACACCCTCTGCATGACTGGTATGGATACTGTCAATTAAAGTTTGCAGCGTCATCCTGCCAATAACACCTTGCTGCTGCTGACGAGGAATACGGGTCACATTCGACTCTGCTGACGCCCTCTGCAGAGCCAGGTCATATTTAAAGCCATTTGTTTCGCTATTAGATAAATTGTTAGTGACGGTTTCCTGCTGGGAAACCTGAACCATCATTCCGCTGGCTGCTGTATAAAGGCCACGAATCATTTCCTTATCCTCCTTTCTTTATTCTACGGTGATACCAGAAGTAATTTCCTCCATATAAACCATACCCATTTGACGTGCCAGCCGTTCTACTTCAGCAGGGGAAATGCTTTTCTCGCCGTGAACCAGCATCACTAGAGCGGCTAACACCAAACCAAAACCAACACCCAATAAAAAGTGCCAGTTTAAATTTTTGCCCTGCGCCAACCAAGAATTAATTCTACTTCACCCCTTCCGAGCCCCAACCTTGCTGCCACTTCAGCTACCGATAAACCCTGATCAGCTAATTTATACACTTGCTCTTGCTGCCAGTCATTGGAAGGTCCAACATGAGCCGGCTCTGCAGCATCTGTAAACTGCTGTAGTAATTTCTCCAATTGCTGTAACTGCAAGGCACTGCTTTCCCGCTGCTTTTCCTGCTGTACCAATAAGTACTGCAGCATTTCGTTTTTTTCTTGCAATTCCTGCAGATTGCTTTCCATCAATTCCTGTAAAGCTACCAATGTCACCAGGTCACTGTTAAGTGGGCCTTCCAACTTAGCATGCAGCGTTTCATCAAAGGAATCTTTAGGTGTCTTTCTTAAGTGGGCTGCTGCCAGAAAAGCCAGGCACAACCCCAGTAATAATAATAAATATGGCATATATATCTCCTTAACTATGTACTAATCATTTAGTAATGAACGTAAACGGCTGATAATCTGCGCATGCAGCTGACAAACTCTCGATTCTGTTACTCCTAACACCAAACCAATTTCTTTTAATGTTAATCCTTCCTGATAGTAAAGAGCCAATAACTGCTGATAACGCTCCGGCAGCTTTTGAATGGCGTCTGACAAACGTTCTTCCTCCTCAGCTGCCAACAGCTGTTCCAGAGCGCCTTCCGCTGAATTGTCAGCAGGAAGAGCGAAAAGAATTTCCTCTAAAGATACTAAAGAACTGCAATTTATATCTTTTAAAATTTTATGTAACTTCTTAACTGAAACCCCAAGTCCAGCTGCTATTTCTTCTTCCTTCGGTTCCCGCCCCAATGTGACAGTTAATTTCTGTACTGTCTGTTCCAAGTCACGCATTTGTTTAAAAAGCGAACGCGGCAGCCAAGACAAGCTGCGTAATTCATCAAGCATAGCACCGCGAATTCGCGGAGCAGCAAAAGTTTCAAATTTTACTCCCCGCTGTGCATCGTAACGCTGCCAAGCTTCCAATAGGCCTAAAACCCCTGCCTGCACTAAATCTTCTTCTGCTATATGCGCAGGCAGCCCCATTGCTAAACGGGAAGCATAGTAGCGCACTAGTGGCAAATAATCCAAGACAGCTTTAGTGTTATCATCTACACTGCTGTTTTTGTGGTAAGCATTGCTGGCATAAGCATTAATCATTTTTTCTCTCCCCGTGCTAACGGCATGCTATGACGCAGCCGCGCAAAAATATAACTAATGATTTTTTCCTGCTCAGCATAACTAATCTCAATAAACTTAACCCCGACAGTTATCATATTTTCAGCACATTTTTTACTCCAGCGTACAAGGCTGGGCAATTTAAACTCCTGCTTTGTTTCACCTGGTAAAGTAAAACTGACTGTCAGTAAATCATCCCGCTGTAAAGGCTGCTCACAGGTAAAACGTAAACCGCTACCGGAAAGATCCCTGGTTTTCCCCTTAAACTGCTGCTCTTTTACGTCTTCATGGGGCAATGTAAAGTAGCAGGGCATCACCAGTGGCATACGAAATAATTGTCTCCTTTGACTACGTGTAATTGTGGAGGGGCGTGTTATTAGTAATAAGGAAACCTCTCCGCTTTTCTTGCGATCTACCACAGTTGACGTAAATGCATAGGCTGCATCTTCACTGGTAAACTGAACTTGAATGCTATCACCTTGGTGCAAGAGCAGATACTGCCCATGGAGCACCGGCAATGTTATAGCCAAAGTCTGCTCTTCTATTTCCTGAATCATGCTAAGATAAACATCATCCTGCGGCTGTGCTGAAACAGTTATTTTTTGCCCGAGAAAAAGTTTGTTTTTTGTCATAAAGCAACTCCTTTAAGCCTTTTCCCATAGCTGAATTAACCGATTTAAAAAACCTGGCAGTCCGCGCGTTTTTTTCACGGGTACAGCAAGTAATGCCGCCGCAATACGCCGCACATTTTCTGCAGCCTGAGAATGGGGAAAAAGATTGAGGAAAGGCTGCTGTTGTTTTACCGCCATGACTACCCGCTGATCACTACATATTGAACCTATAAATTGCAGTTCAACTTGCAGAAACTTCCGACTTACCGTTATTAAACGCTCTGCAATCTCCTTACCCTCTTGGGCGTTTTTTACCTGATTAACAATTAATTGCATTTTTTGCTGTAGCTGTTGTTTAGCCGCCACTTTAATAATGCCATAGGCATCTCGAATAGCTGTGGGCTCCGGCGTAGTAACAAGTAACATTTCATCAGCAGCAGCTACAAAAGATAAAACAGTACGCGACAGTCCTGCTCCGGTATCGATTAAAATTATATCCGCCGCTTCATCTAATGACTGCAGCTTATTTATCAGGGATATCCTTTTATCCTCCGGAAGATCTGCCAATTCTGTCAATCCTGAACCACCAGGCAGCAGAATAATCCCTTCAGGTCCCCTGATAGCAATCTCGGCCAGATTCTTTCTGCCGTGCACCACATCATACAATGTGTGCTGTGGGACTACGCCCAACATTACATCAATATTTGCTAAACCCAAATCTGCATCAAGAATTGTTACACGTTTGCCTAATTGAGCAAAAGCAAGAGCTAAGTTTACCACCAGGCTTGTCTTGCCGACGCCGCCCTTACCACTGGTAACGGTAATGATACGGCTTTTTATTTTTTCTTTTTTTAATTTTAGCTGTAATTGATGAGATTCCAGAGCGAGCTGGCGCAAATGTGCTGCTTGGTCCAAAAAGCTCACCCCTTTAAAATAAGTTCTGCAATTTTCTCAGCATCAGCTTCTTCTATATCATCCGGCACACTTTGCCCCGTTGTAAGATAGGCAGCTGGTGATCCTGTAAAAGATATAGCATTTAAAATAGCACCATAATTTGAAGTTTCATCCAGCTTAGTAAAAATCAAACGATTATAGCCGGTTTGCCGGAATTTATCAACAATTAAATACAAATCACTTGTTTTGGTAGTAGCGCTGAGGACTAAAAATATCTCAGCCTGTGGCAGTTGTGCTAGAAAAGAACTGAGTTCCATTACCTGCAGAGAATTTTTTGCACTACGGCCTGCTGTATCCACTAAAATAATATCCTGATCAGCTAAGCTTTTTAGTGCCCGCGTCATATCCTTAGGTGTCATCGCCACTTCTATGGGCATCCCGGTGATATCAGCATAAGTACGCAACTGTTCTACTGCTCCGATGCGATAAGTATCAATGGTAATCATACCCACCTTTTTTTTCTGATACAGTGCCAAATGTGCTGCTAATTTAGCCAGTGTGGTTGTTTTACCTACACCTGTGGGCCCGGTAAAGACTAAAATCCTTGCACTGGCCGGTAATTTTTCTGTCAGCAATTTCTGCTGTATTTTTTTCTGCAGCAGCAGCTTCATAACTTCATCCTTTAAAGTTTCGCCGTTGCCATATTCATTTTCTATCTCCGCTAGCATTGTTTGTGCCAGTTTTTCCTCCACGCCCTGCATTACCAAGTGCTGCCAATAGGGAAAATACGGTCCCTGATCCACCAGGGTTTGTTTTTGCTGTAGTGCAAACATCTGCTGCACCATTTGTTTTAATTCACCTAATTCATTTTGCCAGCGCATTTCCGCGGCTGCTCCAAATTCATCTTGCTTAGAATGAGAAGAGGCTAAATCAACAGCTGCCGTTATTTCTACTTTGGGAGGAGTGAAAAAGCCAATTAGACCTTTTTTCCTTACCTTACGGCTTTGAATAATAATGGCCTCCGGACCCAATTCCCTTTTAATCTGCTGCATTCCCTCCTGCACATTATCCACACAAAATGTTTTAATTTTCAAGCGTATTCACCATCCCCACAGATTCTACTGCTACACCTGCCACAATTTCATTAAATGACAACACCACCAAGTTAGGCATAAATCTATCCGCTAAACGTTTCAGCGGCAGGCGGATGCGGGAAGTTGTCAGTACTATTGGCGTCAAACCTTGCATAGCTTCCCGCTCGCCATACAGGGCAATTCTATTAAACAAGTTTTGTGCTGTCTGTGGCTCCAACACCGGGAAAGCGCCATAATGTGTATTTTGCAGCGCATCAGCAATTTGCTGTTCTACCGACGGTGCTAAAGAAATTACACGCAGCTTCCCGTCATCTGCATACAAGTTGCAAATGGTACGTGCTAAAGCCTGCCGGACATATTCCGTAAGCAAATCTGTCTCACGCGTAGTACGGGCATTGTCTGCCAGTGTTTCAAAGATTGTTACTAAATCTCTGATTGGCACCCTCTCCTGCAGCAGATTCTGCAGTACTTTTTGAATTTCCCCTAAGGTCAGCAGATCCGGTACCAATTCCTCCACCACAGCAGGCTGTTTTTCTTTTACCAGTTCAATTAGTTCTTTTACTTCCTGTCTACCCAAGAGCTCATGTGCATATTTTTTAATGGTTTCCGTCAGGTGTGTAATTAGAACTGTATTAACATCAACCACAGTATAGCCAGCCATTTCTGCCTTTTCACGCTGCTCTGCCGCAATCCAAAGGGCCGGCAGACCAAAAGTAGGCTCTATAGTGGCATATCCCGGGAGATCAAGTTTACCTTCAGACAAGGGGTTCATGGCTAAATAGAAACCTGGGCGCAGTTCCCCGCTGGCAACTTCGTTACCTTTTAACTTTAAACGGTAACTATTGGGTGGCAGCTGCAAATTATCACGTATGCGAATAGGCTGTACCACAATGCCTAATTCCAGTGCACACTGCCTCCGGCAGGCTGTAATACGTTCTAATAAGTCGCCGCCCTGATCTTTATCAGTAAGATTAATTAAATTGTAGCCAATTTCTATTTCAAACGGTTCTACAACTAATAAATTTAATACATTTTCTGTTTGCACAGTGGTGCTTACCGGTTTTTCCGCTAATTTACGTACAGCCGCTTCTTTTTCCTTCTCTTCCTGAAAAAGCAGATATGATGTTCCTGCTGCCGCTAATCCCAGTACAAAAAACGGGAAAAAAGGAATTTGCGGTACTAAACTCAGTAGGAATAGAATTCCTGTCACCAGCACCATTACACGGGGAAAACTAAGTAGCTGTTTTGATAAATCCTGTCCAAAGCTGCCTTCAGCTGCGCTACGGGTTACGAGCATGCCGGCAGCAGTTGAAACCAATAAAGAAGGAATCTGCGACACCAACCCGTCACCTACCGTCAGCAAAATAAAACGTTCTATTGCCTCGTCAAAAGAAAGGCCCAACTGTGTCATGCCGACAATAAACCCGCCGATAATATTAATTAAAACAATAATAATTCCGGCCACGGCATCACCGCGGACAAACTTACTGGCACCATCCATAGCTCCGTAAAAATCAGCTTCCGCCTGCAGCGCCTGACGGCGCCGGCGTGCTTCCTGCTCATTAATCAGGCCGGCATTAAAATCTGCATCAATACTCATCTGCTTTCCCGGCATAGCATCAAGGGTAAAACGGGCTGCTACTTCTGCTACCCTGCCGGAACCATTGGTAATTACTACAAATTGAATAATTGTAATGATAATAAAGATAATGAGACCAACTACATAATTACTACCGGCCACAAATTCACCAAAAGCCATAATTAGGCTGCCGGCCTCGCCGCGGCTTAAAATAAGCCGTGTGGAAGAAATATTTAAAGCCAGACGGAAAAGAGTAACAACCAGCAGCATGGAAGGAAAGACAGAAAACTGCAAAACTTCCGTGGTAAAAAGTGTTAAGAGCATTATCACAAGTGACAAAGCAATAGAAATTGTCAGCAAGATATCAAGGATTAATGGAGGCAGCGGAATAATGATAATCATGACAATACCCACTACAGCAGCTGCCACAATCATATCCATGTTTTTTCTAATATCCTGCCAATGTAGGCGTGCCAGCAGTTTTGCCATGCTTGTTCATCCTTTTCTTACTTAGTTTTAATAAGACCGCCCTTTTGCCCTGTAAACCAGCGCCAGTATTTCTGCCACCGCCTGGTATAAGTCAACGGGAATAGCTTGTCCCAGTTCAACCTGGTCGTAAAGCATGCGGGCAACCTGCTTGTTTTCCACCAAAGGTATTTGATGCTCCTTCGCACGTTCGCGAATGCGCTGGGCAATATAGCCGGCTCCTTTAGCCACCACTACGGGCGCATCATCCTCCGCTTCCCGATAGCGCAGGGCAACGGCCAAATGTGTCGGGTTTGTGACAACCACGGTGGCACTGGGTATATCCTGCATCATTCTCTGCAGAGCAATTTTGCGCTGACTTTCGCGAATCCGTGCCTTTAAGTGAGGGTCACCCTCCATTTGCCTTAGCTCTTCCTTAATTTCCTGTTTACTCATTTTCATGCTTTTGTTGTATTCATAGCGCTGATAACAATAATCAGCCACCGCTAATACCAGAAAAGTTACTGCAATTCTTACCGCCAAGCCTAAAGACAAAGTACGAATTGTTTCCCACATACCGGCAGCATTCTGGTATAAAACCGTTAAAAGCGCTCCCAGATTGTTGCGAATAAACTGCCAGGCTACCAAGCCCACAAAATATACTTTTATCAGGGATTTCAACAGTTCAAACAGCGCACGTCTAGAAAAAATTCTTTGCATACCGCTAAGGGGATTAATGCGGTTAAGCTGAGGCGCAATGGCAGCCGGCGTATATAAAAAGCCTACCTGCAGGCAGTTGGCTGCTACAGCACTTACTACGGCAACAAGAAAAATTGGCGCCATAAGCTTGGCAAAATCGCTTACAGCAGTCAGAGTAAGCTGCGCCAGATTTCCATGGCTTAAATTCCTGCCATCAAGCTGCAAATAGCTTACCAGCATACGGGAACAAGCATCCCCGATCTTTGGACTAAGGTTAAGAAAGAGAAGTGTTATTGCCATTAAATTTATGGCTGAAACTAGTTCAGTTGATTTTACTATCTGCCCCTTTTTTCTTGCTTCCTCCTTGCGCCGCGGGGTCGCTTCTTCAGTTTTGTCATCGGCAGCAAATAGCTGTAAATCCAGGCGTTTCTGCAGTTTTAAATTAGCTGCAGCAGTGTGGTAATATTGGTCTGTATCTGCATTAAAATCTGCTCGATAAACGGAACAAGATAGGGCAGTATCAAATAAACGGTTAATAAAGCAACCCCCACCTTCAGCGGCATCCCTACAATAAAAACATGCAGTTGAGGGACAGTTTTTGATAATAAACCCAGCGCTAAATCACAAAATATAAGAATTGTAATTACCGGTGCTGCCAGCTGCAGAGCAATCAAGCTAGTCTCAGCAAAAAACTCTATTAAAGAAGGAACTAATGCTGCCTGAAAAACCATACCTCCAGGCGGTACAAGCTCAACGGAACGAGCTAAGGCTAAAAAAAGATAATGATGAGCATTAACGGAAAAAAAGAGAATTAGTGCTAACAAATAATAATATTGGCCAAAAATAGTGACCTGTCCCGAAAACATAGGGTCAAATAAACTGGTCATAGCTAAACCGGCTTGTAAATCTAATAACTGCCCGGCCATACGGATGGCTGTAAAAAGCAGCAAAACTAAAAATCCTAGAAGCAGTCCCAGTAGTACCTCTGAAAGAACTGCAAATAAATAAGGTAATAAATGCTGAGGCAATGTAACCTGCGGAGATTCGGCCAAATAGATTAAGTAAGCAAAAAGCGCAGCAAAACCTATTTTGACCACTACAGGCGTACCCCGCCAGTTAAAGAATGGTAAAACTACCATTAAAGCAGTAAAACGGATAAAAAGTAAAAAATATGTTGCCGCTGCTGACATCTTGCACCTACAAGCCCAAAGTGGACATCTGGCTAAATAATTTTGTGGTAATAGAGATTAGAATGTTAAGCATCCAATTGCCAAAGATAAGAATACTAGCAAAAATAGCAACAATTTTGGGCACAAAGGTTAGAGTTTGTTCTTGAATCTGCGTTGTCGCCTGAAAAATACTAATGCCCAAACCCACCACTAAACTTATAATTAAAAGAGGCGCAGATACTGTCAACGTAGTGATCACAGCATCTCTGGCAATTGCCAAAACATATTCCTGCGTCATGATATCCTCCGTTTCTTAGCTGAAACTTTCTACCACAGACTTTATTACTAAATGCCAACCGTCTACCATTACAAAAAGCAGTAATTTAAAAGGCAAAGAAATCATTACGGGCGGCAGCATAAACATACCCATGGACATTAAGGTACTGGCCACCACCATATCTACAATTAAAAATGGAATAAAGAGCATAAACCCCATTTGAAAAGCAGTCTTTAATTCCGAAATAACAAAGGCCGGTATAAGTGCATTAAGGGGAACATCTGCACGGGTTTCCGGGCGCGGAACCTTGGCTATATTAAGGAAAAGGGCCAAATCTTTTTCCCGTGTATGGCGAAACATAAATTCCCGCAGCGGTTCTGCTCCCAATTCCAGTGCCTCCGATTGTGAGATTTCTTCATTAAGATAAGGTTCAACGGCAGTTGTCTTAATATCGTCGTAAACAGGCGACATAATAAAGATTGTTAAAAGCAATGCCAGACCGATGAGAACCTGGTTGGGCGGTGTCTGCTGTGTCGCTAAAGCACTGCGCATAAAAGAAAGCACCACCACAATACGGGTAAAAGAAGTCATTAAAACTAAAATTGCCGGCACCAACGTCAAGACAGTTAAGAGGATTAACAGCTGTAATGAGCCCACCACTTCCTGTGGATCTGAAGCTGTACCCACATTAATATTTAAATTGGGGATGGGTAATGTTTCCGCTTTAGCATTAGCGGCAGGAAGAACCAAAAAAACTACAACTAAAGCCAGTAAAAAAAGTTTACTTTTCATTTTTCTCATCACCCATCCCACCAAAAAAATATTTTTTCTTTTTTGCCTGCAGAATCCCGGCAAAATCTGCCGCAGCTGCTTCTGGTATTTCTATCTCCTCAGCAGCAATTTCACTTAAATACTTTAATGTGGTGGGGGTCATGCCAAGAAGAAAAAAGCGTCTGCCAACTCTTACCAAATAAAGTGAGATACGGGGAGCCAAAGGTAAACGTTCAATAACCTCCATATTACTACGTCGGTAAAGACTACCTCGCTGTATATAGGGCAGCAAGTAGCGCAGGGTGCAGTAAGCCAGCACGATTACTAAAGCTAAACTGCCGAGAAGTTTTAAAAAGGTTAAAATTTCTTCCATCTCTTCTAATCCCCAACAGTTAAATTGGGCTGCAACTTAAAATCGACTACCCTGCAGCCGATATTTTCATTAATCACCACTACTTCTGCAGAAGCCAGCGGCCTGCCGTTAACGCACAAGACGGCATTATCACCGGCTGCACTGTTAAGTTTAATAACGGAATTTTCCTCCAACTGCAGTATCTCTCTGACTGTGAGTGAAGTTTTGCCTAACTCCAGCGAAAGCTTAACGGGCACAGCACGAAAAAAATCTAAGCTGCGCTTTTTTGCACCTCTAGGCTGAGGCGTTAACTCAGGGAACTGCACATTGGCAATAGTGTGTTCCACAGCCCCTTCCCGCCTGCTTGCCGATGCTGCCGGCGTATTCTCAGCCCGTAAACGGCTCATTATTTCTTCGATTTCCTGCTGTGTTAAACTTTTTCTACTCATAACTTCCCCCTACTGCACTATAAATTCTGTAAAATAAATATCTTTAGCTTCACCTGAAGTCAGCACTGCGTTTGTTTCACTCAGCAATTCAGTCCGCAGTTTTTCTATGCCTTCTTCCTCTGCTAAATCAGTTGCACTCCAGCGGCGAAGTACTGTAATCGTTAAATCACGCAGCTGAGACTGGCGACTTTCTAACTCTTTCAGGAGATTTTTCTCCTGGTAGGCTATGACCACACCGGTTTTTAAGTAGCGGCGTTGACTGCGATCATTCAAGTTAACAGTAAAGCCCTCCGGGCCAAACAGTTCATAATACCCTTCTTGTACTTTGGCAGAAGCGCTGGGAAGGCTGAAAAAAGGTTTGCCGCCGCCCAGATTGTACATGCCAAGCATTAGCATAAAAAGCACCATTAACCCGGCTAAGATCGCCACAATCTTTACTCCAATGTTTGCTTGGTTATCTTCATTCTTTGCCATCTAATTCCTCTGCCCCCTTATCCAGCAAATTAACCTGAGAAATTACAATATTCACACGCCGGTTTTTAGCCCTGCCAGAGGCAGTATCATTAGAACTAACCGGGTGGTATTCACTATAGCCTGTGGCCAAAAAACGCTCCGGTCTTAAGTGCTGCTCTTCAATGAAATAACGTACAACTCGAACAGCCCTGTCCACCGATAATTCCCAGTTTGACGGGTATCGTTGCGTATTCATCGGTACATTATCTGTGTGTCCTTCCACAATAATCTGGTTGGGCACACTTTTAATAATTCCCGTCACTTTCTGCAATATTTTTTTCGCCTCAGCCTTTATATCAGCCCGTCCAGGATCAAAAAGAATACTATTTTCAATTTCCAAAATCACACCACGTTCCTCCAGGCGCGGACTGATGTAACCCTCCAGACCTTGCATCTCTAAGTACTGCCTGACAGCTTCGTATGTGCGAATGATTTCTTCCCGCTGCGAGGGGGCATTGGGAGTAACTCCTTCCGGATCGGAAAGAAAAGGTGATTTATCTAATACGCCTTCTCCTCCGCCCAAAGAAACCTGAATCGAAGAAAGTGCTGCCTGAAAGCGCTGCACGTCCACTATTGAATAAGCATACATTAAGATAAAGAAAGCCAATAGCAGTGTGACCATATCACTATAAGTAAGCATCCATTCAGGTGATGAATTTTTATCGTTTTGTGATTGCTGGAAACGACGTTTACGCATTGTCATATACCATCTCTTCGTTACTCTCTTTTTCTGCCAGGCGCTCCATTTCTGTACGCTCCTGCGGTGAAGCAAAGGCTTTCATTTTTTCCTGTAGTACACGGGGGTTAGTACCTGCCTGTATGGCCAGCACCCCTTCAATAACTGCACTCTTCATGGCAACTTCTGCATCGCTGCGTATAGCAAGTTTACCGGCAAGGGGAATAAAAAGTAAATTTGCCAGCAATGCCCCATAGAAAGTGGTAACTAAAGCTACCGCCATCCCCGGACCTATTTTACTTGGGTCATCAAGATGGGAAAGCATTTTAATCAGACCAATTAAAGTCCCAATCATACCAAAAGCCGGTGCCAAACTACCCCAGGTCCGAAAAACATCCTGCCCCAGTTTATGGCGTGTGGCTATGGAGTCGAGTTCAATTTCCATGATATTTCGGATTGTATCGGGCTCCAGGCCATCTATTACCAGCTGAAGGCCATTGGCTAAAAATGGATCATCTAAATCAGCCAAGTCATCTTCCAGTGAGAGGAGGCCTTCACGGCGCGCCTTCTGACCCAAGCGCACAAAAAGCTGAATTAATTCCCCAATATCCCCTACCTCGTCCATGAAAGCATTTTTAGTAATTTGAAACACCATTTTTATCTGGGGGATCTGGAAGTTAACCAGCAGTGCGGCAAAAGAACCTCCCACAGTAATCATCAGGCTGGGTAGGTCCCAAAAGGCAATTAGATCGCCTCCCATGTATATGGAACCTACCACCAGAATTAATCCCAGCGCAATCCCCGCAATGGTTAAAACATCCATCCGCTGCTGTTGCATTTTTCATCACCTCGCGTTATTACCGCTTCAGATTCACCACTTCCTGCAATAATTCGTCTGATGTAGTTATGACCCGTGAATTAGCCTGATAGGCACGGGAAGTAGTAATCATTTCCGTAAACTCATAAGACAGATCAACATTAGACATTTCCAAAGAAGATGTTTCAATGGTACCCCGTCCTTCTTCACCGGCACCGCCGATGCGAACCTGACCAGAGTTGGCAGAAAGGGAATATAAATTACCGGCTGCTTTTGTTAAGCCTTCCGGATTGGCAAAGGTAGCAAGGGCAATTTGCCCCAGTTCTCTGACCATGCCGTTAGTATAGATGCCGCTGATGATGCCTGTTTTACCAATCATGTAGTCTTCCAGCTCACCGACCGGAAAACCATCCTGCATATTGACCTGGGCATTACTCTTGCCCACCACCTGCGAAACGGCTGAAAAATCAGGGGTAATAGTAATAGGGTCTGCACCGGTAGGCTCCAGCCTAAGATCAACATCAATAACAGAACTTTGCAAATTACCGATAGTATCAAATACCAGCGTCCCGCTGCCCTGCAGCATTGGAGGAGTTCCGCTTACCTGCCAGCTCCACTCATTAACATCATCTTTTCTAAAAGTAAAAGTAATACTGTGAATACCGCCTTGAGAGTCATACACTAAAACATCTGTTACATGCTCATCTCCAACTTGCGCATCAGCATTTAAATTGGCACTAAAATATATATTTTCCGTCGCCTTGGTAATCAGTCTTTCCCCTAAAGGAATATTAAGCGTTGTAAGTGGTGCAGTGGTATCAATATTACCTGCCGCATCGGCAGTCCAACCTAATAATTTTAAGCCATTGGCGGAATTAACCAAATCTCCGTCAGCACCCCGTGAAAAGGCTCCGTCCCTGGTATAGAATTGGTTAACTCCATCAGTCACAACAAAATAACCTTTGCCCTGAATGGCCATATCAGTGGGTACGCCTGTATATTGCGGACTGCCTTGCGTGTGGATGGTGTCAATGGCACCTATAGTCATTCCCATTCCTACCTGGGCAGCATTGGTGCCGCCGCGGCCGCCATGAGGTGCACTGGCACCATGAATCATCTGGCTAAAAACATCCTGAAAACGTACCCGGCTGTTTTTATAAGCAACAGTATTAACATTGGCAATATTATTACCGATCACATCAAGTTTGGTTTGGTGATTACGCAAACCGGTCACTCCGGTAAATAATGATCTTTGCATTTATTTAACCTCCTAATTTATTGGTAGACTGCTTCGTTCATTCCGCAGCCTGTGGCTTCCAAAAGAGGTCCAGCCACTACTTTATCAGTACCGCACTATCAATATTGGTGAAAACATGTTCCTTTAACTCATCGCCGTTAATGGCGGTAATAATAGTGTTATTTTTAACACTGGCAATAAAAGCTATATCGTCATAAAGTAACAGTGATGCACGTGCTCCCTTTTTATCGGCAGCTAAAAGTGCCTTACTTAATTTCTCCACATCAGCAGCCCCTAAGTTAATTTGCCGTGACTGCATACGCTGCTTGGCATGTGCTGAAAATTTTAGCTGTGGAGCCGGGAATTGTTGTGCCAGGACCTGTGCAAAAGAAGTATCAACGGGCGAAACCGCTTTTTTCTTTCCGGCTTGGCCGGCAGCTGTACCCGGCATTGGTGGTATTTGGCCATAGGGCTGATTAACTTTCATCCTGTGTTCCCCCCTGCGTCAGCTTTAAAACTTGTGTTAAGGGATAAGCTTTATCATTTACAACTAACCAGGGTTGCTGCTCTATAAACTCCACTGCTGAAACAATACCTTCCACTATTTTTCCGTCTTCACCACATAATGCTACCTGCAGCCCCAGATAGGCAGGGGCTATACTTTTCATGCTTGTTTGCAGCTCCAGCAGTTGTTTCATGGTGTCATTAAGGTTTTGCATTTGTTCCAAAGCAGAAAATTGCGCCATTTGAGCAATAAAAGCACTATTATCCTGGGGATTTAAAGGATCCTGGTAGCGAAGCTGTGTTACCAGCAGCTGTAAAAAGGCATCCTTACCTAATTCCTGCATAGCACCTGTCTTTTTGCCGGCAGAATTTGATATTGCCTGAGCAGTTGCTGCTGCTGCCGTAATTTTTGTCATCATTACACCTCCTTGCATGATTTACGCCCGCAAGTCCAAACCTGGACTAACATTAACTGCAACCATAGGCGCAGCCGTTTCTTCCGTTAAATCTGCCCGGTACAATAAACCTGGCCTTTGCATAAACTGCTGCTGCCACGGCGCCTGCTGCTGCCCATAGCTTGCCTCCTGTCCTATGCTGACAGTAAATTCAGTGACAGTAATCTGCTGTGCCTGCAAACGTTCTCGCAGCTGCTGCAGCGAAGCTTCCAAGGCTTGCTTAACCTGGGCATTATCAGTAATAATCTGTGCTGTTAATTGCCCCTTCTGCAGACGCAGGTGAATCTCCAATTGCCCCAGGGTTTCCGGTTTTAATCGCACATAAAGCTTTTTCTCTCCTGTAGGCAAATCGGCAAAGCTGAGCTGCTCCCAGACCTGCTCCATAATGCTGGCACGCAATGGTAAAACATCGGAATTATCTTTACTATTTGTTTCCCCGGCAGGCAGCGTAAATTTTGCTTGCTGCCAGGCCTGCCCCTGCTTGTCCACGGCCTTGTTTTTTAACTGTCGGGGATCTTCCCGCTTGCTTAGATTTTCAACTTCCTGTAACGGTTTATCTTTTACGTTCTCTTGAGTTACAGCCGTTTTTACTGTATTGGTGCTGGAAATCTCAGTGAAAATCTGTTCCTCTTTAAAAGTCAACTCTTCTGCCGGAGCCTGCCTGGTGATGGCAGTTTTTTCTGATTCATCTGCCTTGACAATTACTTTTACTGATTCGGCTTCCTCTGCCGCAGCTACCTCCTCACCGGCAGCAATATTTTCCAGGAAAGCCTCCGTGTTTTCAATTGCAAAGCCGTCACTGATAGCAAGCTTACGCATGCTGGTGTCCTGCTCGGCCTGCCGGCTAATAAAATTTTCAACATTCTGCTGCCAATGCTGCTGTGGCTGCAGTACCTGCACCGGCTGCATAGTTTCAGCTGCTGCTAAAATATCAGACGGGCTGTCGGAAGTAGTAAAAACAGGGAGTTGAGCCGGAACATCTGCATAAAGGTTACCTAAAGCCTGTGAGGCAAAAGCCATTAAGGCTTCATTTTGCTCTGCTGCTGCAGTTTCCGGTACAATTTCTTCTTCGCCGCCTGGCTGCTCGATTGTTTGCTGGACTGCTTTAGCAGGAGTCTGAGCAAATAATGAAAGCCAGATTGATAAAAAATCCAGTACAGAAGCTGAAGCCTCCTTTTGATTTTTAGGGACAGTCAATTGAATTTCATCTACGGCCACTTGGGGTATCATCGCTACTCTCATACATTCACCTCCTTTCACAGCTTAAATTTTTAACTAACTATTAGCTTTCTGGCGTAAATAAAGTGTACGAGCAATTTCATCTGTTTGACGCTGTTCTGCCTGCGTTATTTGCAGATGGTAGCGTGAATAATCTTTTTCCCGCAGCTTATCCATTATTTTTCGCTCCTGCATTGCTTTTTCTGTCTGCTTTACTTGCTGCTGCAGGCGTTCTTCCTGTTTTAACATTTCGTGCTCATATACCTGTAGGCGCTCGGCCAGCAAAGAAAGATATTCATAGGCCTGCAAAGTTTCCCCCATCTGCAGTTCCTTTTGCAAAGCAGCATACTTTTGCTGGCTTATTTTCAAGTCTTCTTCCACTGTCTTAAAGGCTAAACGTGCTTTTTCTGCCTCCCGCTGAACCTGCGCAAGATAGGCTTGTTCTTTTTCTTCTGTTTGTAATCTATAATCTAAAACCTTTTGCAAAGGAAATTCATACATTTATTATGACTCCTTTCCCAGCAGCTGCCTTAACTTTTCCCGTGCCGCAGCATATGTATCGACTTCATTTATGCCTTGCTTTAATAAAGCCCGCATCTCATCTATATGCTGCCGCGCTTGATCAAGGCGGGGATTAGTTCCTTCCACATAAGCACCAATGGAAATTAAATCTTCCGACTCAGTATAAACTGCCAAATAATCGCGGAAAACTGCTGCCAATTGCTGCTGCTCCTCATCCACTAATTCAGTCATTAAACGGCTAATACTCTGCAAAATATCAATGGCCGGAAAATGATTTTTTGCCGCCAGCGTCCTTGATAAAACTATGTGCCCGTCTAAGATACTGCGCACAGCATCGGCAATGGGTTCATTAAAATCATCGCCATCCACTAAAACAGTATATAAGCCGGTAATGGAACCTTGAGGAGAAGTCCCTGACCGCTCCAGCAGGCGCGGCAGTAGGGTAAAAACGGAAGGTGTATAGCCTTTGGTTGCCGGCGGTTCACCAATGGCCAAGCCCACTTCACGCTGCGCTGTAGCCAGGCGTGTTACTGAATCCATCATTAACATCACGTTTTTGCCCTGATCACGGAAATATTCCGCTATGGCGGTGGCAACCAAAGCTCCCTTAATCCGAATCAAAGGCGGCCGGTCGGAAGTGGCGGTCACTACTACAGAACGGGCTAAACCTTCAGTACCCAAATCCCGTTCAATAAAATCCAGAACTTCCCGGCCCCTTTCGCCGATGAGTGCAATCACATTAACGTCAGCTGCACTATTTCTGGCAATCATGCCCAGTAGTGTAGACTTGCCCACACCGCTACCGGCAAAAATGCCAATTCTTTGCCCCTGCCCGCAGGTTAAAAATAAATCAATGGCACGCACACCTGTGGGCAAAAGCTCCCTTATCCGCCGCCGCTGTAAAGGATTTGGAGGGTCATTATCTACAGGATATTCATCTCCCTGCCCGTTAACAGCTGCCCCCTGCAGTGGGCGGCCCAAGCCGTCCACTACCTGCCCTAACAAGCTTTCTCCCACTTTGACAGTAAAGGATTTTCCCGTAGGGATAACTTCACAACCGGGGCGAATGCCCTGTACGTCACCTAGTGGCATCAGTAATACAGTGCCGTTCTTAAAACCAACCACTTCCGTCAGCACCGGTTCTGTTGCCTGCGGCAGCATCAGCAAACATACTTCACCAATAAATGCTTGGATACCCTGCACTTCAATGGTCAGGCCTACCACCTGTGTCACTCGCCCTGCTGTCCGCAGAGGTGAAAAGGTGGCTGCAGCCTTATGATAAATTGATAAATCAAGCCGAGGCATTTGCTTTCACTTCCGTTAAAAGTTCCCTTAAGGCTGCAAAACGTTCATCTAACAGGCAGCTGATAACTTGGCTGTTACTCTCTACACGGCAATCACCGCGCCCTAGGCTTGGATCAGGCAGTAAAGTAATATTGCAGTGTTCCCCCATTTCTGCCTGCCAGTCCGGTAAAGTTTCGCGGCCTTGCTTCATGTCGGCAGGGTGAAGACGAATTACTATTTCACCCGTTTCCTGCAGCTGCTGCAGTGCTTGCTGAATCATTTCCTGCAGTATTTGTGGATTTGCCAAGCGCTCAGCTGCAACAAATTTTTGTGCGATAACCACTGCCAATTCCACTACCTGCGGCTCTAAATCAGTCAGCATCTGCTCCCGATACTTTTTTGCAGCGGCCAGCATTTCTTCCGCTTCACTGCAGAGTTTCTGGCTCTCCTGCTTTCCTGCTGACAAGCCCTCACTAAGACCCTTGTCATAGCCTTCTCTTTGAGCCTGTATCTTTATAGCTTCCGCTTCTTCCTGCGCTGCAGATAAAAGCTCTTCTTTTTTCTTTTCTGCCTCCTGCAGCATTTTTTCGCATTCCGCCTGAACTGTTTTAATTTGATTTTGAGCCTCAGCCAGCATTTTTTTCGCTTGGGCAGAGTGGTCCACTGCCATCTCTGCCATAGGCTGCTTAACATCTGCCTCTGTTTTTACCAATTCCAGCAGCGGCAGCTGCTGACAGCCCGCCTGATTAAGGCTATTGGCTTTAAGTACTTTAGATAATAATGGCATCTTCTCCACCCCGCGAAATTATAATTTCACCGGCTTCATCCAACCTGCGCACTACACTGACAATGCGCTGCTGTGCTTCTTCCACTTCACGCAAACGAACAGGCCCCATAAAGTCAATATCTTCCCGCAGCATCTCTGCTGCTCTTTTGGAAACATTTTGAAAAATGCGCTCGCGCACTTCTTCGCTGGAGCCTTTAAGCGCCAAGGCCAGGTCTTTATGATCAACTTCACGAATAATACGCTGAATGGAGGCATTATCCAAACCAATAACATCTTCAAAAATGAAGAGACGCTTGCGAATTTCATCAACCAGCTTAGGATATTCCTGCTCCAGCTCTTCCAAGATAAGTTTTTCCGTGCCACGGTCTACACTATTGAGAATATCTACTAAAGTTCCGATACCGCCTGCAACAGCATAATCTTGCTGTGCCACAGAGGACAAACGTTCTTCCAAAACAAGTTCCACTTCCTTTAAAACTTCCGGCGAGGTCCTGTCCATCATGGCAATTCGCTGGGCAATATCAGCTTGCTGCTCGTCAGGCAAATCAGATAAAATCTGTGCGGCCTGTTGGGGCTCTAGATAAGATAAAATCAAGGCAATGGTCTGGGGGTGTTCCCGGCCAATAATATTTGATAATTGCTTGGGATCAGCTTTACGGGCAAATATAAAGGGTTTAATTTGTGAAGCATCTTTTAATTTTTTAATAATTTCGTGAGCTTTTTGGTTGCCTAAGGTTTCTTCCAGTAATTTTTTGGCATAATCTAAACCGCCATCCAGCACATATCTCTGGGCCTGCGTTACCAGTAAGAATTCCTCCAGCACCTGCTCCATTGCTGACACTTCCACTTTAGTTGTGTTGGCAATTTCCAAGGAAATTCGCTCAATGTCGCTTTCGTTAAAATGCCGTAAAATTTTCGAGGACAAAGAAGGGCCCAATGCCATCAGGAGAATAGCTGCTTTTTTGATACCGTTTACCTTGCCACGCGCCACATCAATCCTCTCCTATTCCTCGGCTAACCAAGTGCGGATCAGAAAAGCTGCCATTTCCGGCTCTTTCTCAGCCACTTTGCGCACTTGTTGATTTAAACTACTTTCGTCGTCAGCCTCTTCATTTATTTCGGCATACATTAA
>JAAZJT010000109.1 GCA_012800215.1 Bacillota bacterium
CAACGGAGGAAGAAGAGATTAAAGAGGAAGAGATTGAAGAGGTAGAAGAAGCGGGAGAAGAAGAGGTAGAAGAGATAGAACGGGTTGAAGAAAAACCTTCACCGTCTACCCAGCCGTCATCTACCCAACCGGCTAGAGAGATTTTACAAATTAAAGATGGCAATTATCTTTTGGCATTGGTAACAAAGCAGACATCATTAGGTAAGTACGAACCCGCTGATCTTGTTACAATTCCGGAGGAAATGCGGCTTTATGATTATAAATATCAACTGCGTGAAGAAGCATACCTGCATCTGCGTGAAATGTGGGAAGCGGCAAAGGCTGCCGGTTCTGAATTCTACGTTAATTCAGCTTATCGCAGTTATGCAACGCAGAAAAGAATTTTTAATGATTATGCTGCCAAAAATGGTGAGAAAAAAGCGAATGAGTTTAGTGCCCGTCCTGGCCAATCTGAACACCAATTAGGAACAACCGTAGATTTGGGGATACCGGGTTATGCTCTTTCAGCGCAATTCGGCAGTACCTCGCCCGGTCAGTGGCTTAAAGATAATGCATATAAGTATGGATTTGTCATGAGCTACCCCGAAGGTTCCAAGGAGATCACCGGATATATCTATGAACCTTGGCATTTTCGTTATATTGGTGTTGAAAACGCAAAAAAATGGAAAGAATCAGGTTTAGTTCTTTGTCAGTTTCTGGAGCTGCAGCCGCAGCAATGGAAATAGTAATGTGAATTGCGTAAAATTTGTTTGACAGATTTATATGTTACTGTTATTATAATAAGCAATTGAATTTAATAATTAAAATCTTATCTAGAGTGGTGGAGGGACTGGCCCGATGAAATCACGGCAACCCCGTTTTAGGAAGGTGCCAATTCCTGCAGGATAATTCCTGTAAGATAAGAAGAGTAAAGTATAAAAATACCTCTTCTTATGCATTAGAAGAGGTATTTCATTTTGGCAATAACCGTAGTGGGAGTTGAGTGGGATGAAGAATGCTGAGCCTATTATCCGTTTGCAAAATTTGAGCAAAACCTTTGTTGGGGCGGATGGTGAAATTAAGGCTTTAGAAGGGATAACACTGGATATATACGAAGGCGAAATTTTTGGCATCATTGGCATGAGTGGAGCCGGGAAAAGCACATTGGTGCGGTGTATTAATTTTTTAGAAAGGCCTACCCAGGGGACAGTTATTTTTAATGGGCGTGATTTGGCGAATCTAACAAACAAAGAACTGTATAAAGCCAGGCAGCAAATGGGGATGATTTTTCAACAGTTTAATCTGTTAATGCAGCGTACAGCTCTGGGAAATGTTTGTTTCCCTCTGGAAATTGCAGGCAAGAGTAAAACTGATGCTCAGACACGGGCTAAGGAGTTATTGGAACTTGTGGGCTTGGCTGATAAAGCAGACGCATATCCTGCTCAATTATCAGGAGGGCAGCAACAGCGGGTAGCCATTGCCAGAGCATTGGCTACCAATCCTAAGGTACTGCTTTGTGATGAAGCTACCAGTGCTTTAGATCCTTCCACTACCCGAGGTGTACTGTCTTTACTGAAGGATATAAACAAACGTTTGGGTATTACCATTGTGGTGATTACGCACGAAATGAGTGTGATTGAAGAAATATGCCAAAGGGTTACTATCATTGACAACGGACACATTGCTGAAACAGGCAGTGTGGAGGAGATATTTACCAGGCCTAAATCGCAGGCCGCCCGACGGCTGGTTTATCCGGAAGATAAAAAAATTGATTGTTTTATAGGCAAACGCTGTTGCCGTATCGTTTTTGACGGAAGTTCTTCCTTTGAACCCATCATAGCAAGTATGGTGCTTGAATTCAGGCATACTGTCAATATTCTTTTTGCCGATACTAAAAATATAGATGGTCAGGCTTTCGGGCAGATTGTGATTCAACTGCCTGAGGCGGAAAACACTGCCGACAGAATGATTGGCTATTTAAGATCAAAGGGCTTAACTGTAGAGGAGGTGGATGGTTATGTTTAATCCCGTAGTTGTCACAATGATAGTGCGAGGATTAGGGGAAACACTTTACATGACACTTCTTTCTACTGCTTTAGCTTATGTTTTAGGGCTGCCGTTGGGCGTTATCTTTGTTGTTACTGAGAAAGAAGGTTTATGTCCTAATTTATACTTAAACAAAATCTTAAATGTCATTATAAACTTAACACGTTCTGTGCCTTTTTTGATTTTACTGGTAGCCGTACTTCCTTTTACGAGGTGGGTTGTAGGTACGACCATCGGGTCCAACGCAACTGTTGTGCCTTTAGTCATCGCAGCTGCTCCTTTCATTGCCAGATTAGTGGAGTCGTCACTCAAAGAAGTGGATATAGGTGTAATTGAAGCGGCACAATCAATGGGGGCAAACCCTAAGGAAATAATCTGCAAGGTTATGCTGCCTGAGGCTCTGCCTTCCCTAATTGTTGGCTGTGCCATTGCTGTTACCACAATTTTAAGTTATTCGGCGATGGCTGGTTTCGTGGGGGGCGGTGGACTAGGTACAATTGCTATTAACTATGGTTATCACCGTTATCAAAAAGATATCATGTTTGTCACAGTAGCACTGCTGGTAATAGTAGTGCAGGTATTACAAGAAATCGGCATGAAGCTTGCCGCTATCTGCGATAAAAGAAAATAAAAATTGGGAGGGAAAAAGATGAAAAAAAACCTGGTAGTTTTGTTAAGTGTATTGTTGGTAGGACTGCTTTTAGTTGGTTGCGGAAATGGGGGTAAAAAGTCTGAAGGAAAGATAGTTATTGGTGCAACACCAACTCCGCATGCAGAAATTTTGTCTATAGCCAAAGAAGTGTTGGCTGAACAGGGTTATGAGTTGGAAATAAGGGAATTTACTGACTATCCTCAAATTAATCAGGCACTATATAGCGGTGATTTGGACGCTAACTATTTTCAACATCAACCATATTTAGATAATTTTAACACGGAAAACAATGCTGACTTAGTATCAATCGGTGCCATTCATTATGAGCCGCTAGGTATCTATTCGGGTAAAACGAAAACTTTAGACAATTTACAGAAAGGTGCAGTGGTGGCTGTTCCTAATGACACAACTAATGAAGCAAGAGCACTTCTTTTGCTTGCGGAACAAGGACTTATCAAGCTGGACACCAGTGCCGGCTTAAATACTACCATTAATGATATAACGGAAAATCCTTTAGAGCTTAAAATTGAAGAAATTGCGGCGGCACAGCTGGCTCGTTCCCTGCCTGATGTGGACATTGCCGTCATCAATGGTAATTATGCCATCCAGGCCGGTTTAAATGCTGCTAGTGATGCACTTGCCAAAGAAGAAAAGGACTCTTTAGCAGCAACTACTTATGCTAATATTGTGGCAGTGCGCAAGGAGGACGAAAACAGGGAAGACTTGCAGGCATTGCTGGAAGCTCTTAAAAGTGAAAAAGTAAAACAATTTATTGAAGAAAAATATCAAGGAGCTGTTATTCCTATCTTTTAGAGTAAAAATACGGGCAATTTTAAGGTTTGAAATCTCTTGACCTGAAATAATTAATGTGGTAAGATATCCTAAACCGTAGAAGAGGAAGTAAAACTACGTAGCGGTCGAACAGCGAAGCGGGGATGGTGGAAGCCCGCCGGATGCAGCCGTAGATAAATGGGCCTCTGAGGGCGGAGTGAACAAACATTTTGTTTTAGTAGCTGCCGACGTTTTACCAGCGTTAACAGGTAGGGGTGTGTTGGCACTCTGTATGAGAGGATGCTTTTAGCATCAATCAAGGTGGTACCGCAGGTAGACGCCTGTCCTTGTAGAAGGGCAGGCGTTTTTATTTGCTCCCCTATCTTTTGTTCATTGCCGCGGGTGAATGGAAGATTGCAGAGAAGTCAACAGCGAAAATATCAAACAGGAGGAACGACAAGCATGAAATTATTAAAAAGAAAAAAAAGCTTATCTTTACTCTTAGTATTTTTGCTGATGGCTGTAATGGTACTAACGGGATGTGCCGATGAATCAGCTGGCAATGAGGAAGGAGTAAAAAAAATCGGGATAATTCAGATTGTGGAGCATCCATCCTTAAATACAATTCGGGAAGCAATAATTGCGCAGCTGGAACAAGAAGGATTTAAAGACGGAGAGAATATTGAAATTGATTATCACAGTGCACAAGGTGATCCCAGTAATTTAAAAACCATTAGCCAAAGATTTGCCACTGGGAACTATGACTTGATTATTGCCATTGCAACACCGTCAGCTCAAGCTGTAGTGGGTGAAACAAAAGAAATTCCTATTATTTTTTCAGCTTGCACTGATCCAATTGGGTCAGGGCTTGTTGAGCGGCTGGAAAATCCGGGAGGAAATGTTACAGGTACTTCTGATGCTGTCTCAGCAGAAAAAATAATGTCTTTGGCAATGCAGATTACACCTGAAATTAAAACTATTGGTGCCTTATATAATGGTGGAGAAACTAATTCGCAGGCAGTGATAAAAGAACTAAAAAGTTTTGCCTCGAAACACGGCCTAACTGTGGTGGAGGCGACTGTTAGTAACACAGCAGAAGTACAGCAGGCTGCATTATCTTTAGTAAGTAAAGTTGACGCTATTTTTTCTCCAATTGATAACACAGTAGCTTCCGCAATGCCAGTGGTGGCAGATGTTGCCAGGCAAGCTAAACTTCCTGTATATGTAGGGGCTGATTCCATGGTCAAGGATGGCGGTCTTGCCACTTATGGCATAAACTACGAAGCATTAGGACGGGAAACGGGGAAAATGGCCGGCCAAGTTTTATCAGGCGTTGACCCCGGTGAAATTTCCGTGCTAACTATTGAAGATGTTCAGATTTACATTAATCAAGAAACTGCTGCACAAATAGGTGTGGAAATTCCTGCAGATATTTTAGCTGAAGCAAACCTGTTTTAGGGAATTCATCAACGTATAAGGGGATGCACATGACTTTACTGGCATTATTAGGATCAATTGAATTAGGGTTAATTTATGCTGTCATGGCTTTAGGTGTATTTATTTCTTTTCGCACTCTTAATACGCCTGATCTCACTGTAGATGGAAGTTTTGTTCTGGGAGCCGCCGTATCTGCTGTTATCTGCAGTAGCGGCGGCAGCCCTTTTGCTGCTTTGTTGGTTGCTTTTGTGTTTGGGAGTTTGGCGGGAACCGTTACGTCGCTGCTTAATACGAAGCTGGGTATCCAGCCATTACTTTCCGGCATTTTGGTAATGCTGGCACTTTATTCTGTCAACTTGCGGGTAATGGGTGGCAGAGCAAATATTCATTTAATGAATAGTCCTTCTATTTTTAATTTATGGCAGGTAGCCTATTTTGCCAAAAATGCCAAACTGATTACAGCGACACTAACTATTTTTATAATTTTAATATTACTTTATTTTTTCTTACAGACAAGATTGGGCTTTGCTTTACGCGCTACAGGGGACAATGAAACTATGGTACGTGCCGCAGGTATAAACAGTGATGTAACCAAGTTAATCGGCTTGGCACTTTCAAATGGTCTCGTTGCCGTTTCCGGTGCCATGATTGCCCAATATCAATCTTATGCAGATGTGGGAATGGGCCTGGGAATGGTGGTTATGGGTTTGGCTTCTGTAATTATCGGCGAAGTGGTGTTTGGCGTAAAACCTTTACTGCGTCGGTTGCTGGCAGTGGTATTAGGTTCTGTTCTTTATCGGTTAATTATTGCCTTTGCTTTTGCTATGGGAATGCCGGCGAATGATTTAAAATTAGTGTCGGCCATCATAGTTGCCATTGCATTATCTACTGGAACTCTCAAAAGTGCTGTGCTGAAACAGAAAAGGCATCTGCAATCTTAGAAGAGGAGATAAATATGATTCAAATTACAGGTTTGACAAAAATATTTGACAGAGGGACAGTCAGCGAAAAAGTGGCATTGGCTAATGTTAATCTTACTTTTACTGCAGGTGAATTTGTAACCATTATCGGCGGTAATGGTGCCGGCAAATCAACATTGCTCAATTGTCTTGCAGGCGTTTATGCAGTGGACGCCGGTGTAATCAGATTGGACGGAAATGACATTACTGGCTTGCCTGAGTATAAGCGGGCACGCTGGATAGGCAGAGTATTTCAGGATCCATCTTTGGGCACGGCTTACGACATGACCATTGAAGAAAATTTGGCTATTGCTTATCACAAGAATATGAGAAGGGGAATACAGCCGGGCATTAAAAAGGCAGAAAGACAACATTTTCAGGAGAGGCTTGCTGCGCTTGGTCTTGGTTTGGAAAACAGAATGAAAGATAAAGTGGGTTTGCTGTCGGGCGGACAGCGTCAAGCTCTTACTTTGCTGATGGCTACCATTGTAAAACCAAGGCTGCTGCTGCTTGACGAGCATACAGCTTCCCTTGATCCTGCTACTGCTAAAAAAGTACTGCAGTTGACAAAGCAGCTTGTGACAGATAAGCGGCTATCCACATTAATGATTACCCATAACATGAAAGAGGCCCTTGCCATGGGTACGCGTACGATCATGATGCATAATGGTGAAGTAATTTTAGATTTAGATGATGAAGAAAGAAAACAAATGACTGTAGAAAAATTAGTGAGTCAATTTGAAAGTAAAAGTGGCAGTAGCTTAAATAATGATAGAATGCTGCTGTTGTAACAAGTACTTGTCATCTTCATGAATTCGACATATGTTTACAAAAAAATCAAAATAATACTTGAGAAAGAACAGAAAATGTTATTTTTATGAAGGAATTGAGACAAGGATGTTGAATAAGTAATAATGCCTGTACTGACTACTCATACATAGAAAATCGACGCAATTAACTTGTCTATTAGCGAGCAAAAGTTTTAAAGTTTAGTAATTGCCAGAATTGGCAAGAGTATAAATAACCTATGAAATCAGGTTTATACTCTTGCTAGTTAAATAACAAAATGTATAAGGAGGATTTAAGGTGGAAAACAACGCAATGCTCGAACAATCAAAAAGTCGGAATCAAAACTTCATCGATGTTTATGAAGGAAGAATTCCGAAAAGAGTTCCCATCTCTATTGGGATTGACGGTGCAGCTGCTCTGGAATATGCAGGTAAAAACCTGCTGGTAGACCAGTACAACGCTGAAGAAATGATTGAAGCGATGGATTATGCCAACGGCCTTTTTGACACTGACTCTGTATTTGGCATGTCCAGCCGTTTACCGTCTTTCTACAAAATTTTAGGTGCTATTAACTACCAAATGGGCGCCGACGGCTATATGCAGCATCCTAACGTTCCCGGTATGGAAGCCGAAGACTATGATGCTTTGATTGAAGATCCCGTTGCTGTTTGCTGGGAAAAAGTTGTGCCCAAGTTTTATAAAGAATTAGCCAAGCCTTTCCCCCACAATGTTATTGCCATTTTAAAATTCCAGGCTTCCAGACAAGCCATTATGTCTAAAATGGGGCCGGCTTCCGCTCGCATTGCTGCCAAATACGGCAAAGTAACACAAAGCTTTACAGGTGGCCGGACAAGAGCTCCGTATGACTTGCTGGCTGATACCTTCAGATCTTTTACTTTAGTTAATGGCGATATCAGAAGAATGCCTGAAAAAGTTTTAGAAGCAGTTGAAGCTTTATATCCCTTATGTGTAAAGTTGGGAATGCCTAAGGTTCCCCCCGCAAAAACAGTGCGTGTCAGCATGGCCTTGCATATGGCTACTTTTATGAGAGAGAAGGACTTCGCTAAGTTCTGGTGGCCCTCTTATAAGAGAATAGTTGAAGAGTTTGTTAACGCCGGTTATGGTGTATTTATGTTCTGTGAAGATAATTGGATGAGATATTTAGATTATCTATATGATCTTCCCGCCGGCTGCGAAATGCAGTTTGAATATGGCGATCCCAAAGTCATTAAGGAGAAGCTTGGCAAAAAGCATATTATTCAGGGTTTATTCCCCTCTACAGTACTGCGGGTAGGCACAGTTGAGGAAGTTGAGCGTACAGCTAAGGAATACATTGACATTTTAGCTCCCGGTGGTAATTATATTTTCGGTATGGATAAGAGTATCCTGCGTGCAGCTGACGCCAAAGTTGAAAATGTACAGGCTTTGTTGAAAACTGTACATGAATATGGCCAATACTAGAGGGTAAGGAGGATTACTATGGAACTGAAATCTAAATATTATTTATCGCTGGAAGAAAGCTTGAAAAAGTATGATATTCCTGCTGAGGCAGCTGAAAAAGCTTATGACAGTATTCAGGGCCCAGAAGAAGCATTACTTTCTATCCTTTCCTTTTTGATTACCTGATTATTAATTAACATAATATGCTCCCAAGGCTGGCACCGTGCATTACGGGCCAGCCTTTATTGTTGTCGAGAGTTGTCAAAAAAGTTTGCATATAAAATTCATGAAGAAATCGAAGCTGGTCGTGTTGGTGAATTAAAGAGATGAAGCTGCTGTTAATGCAGCATAAAAAGGCTTTAAAATACCACTGCAGATGTACTGTTTGCAGTGGTATTTTTTATGAAGGCGCCATTGAAAAAAAAGGAAATGCTTTAAACAGAAGACAGTAAAATCTGAACATTGACAAAATTTAGTAATAATGATATGATTTTTTTAGCACATCACTTAGTAAAAGTAAATGTGCTAAGATATGCGTTTATTTATTGCAATTTTTTCTGTTGTGGGGAGAATTATCATCAACTTGTTCAGAACAACCCTGTAGCTTGTGATGTGTTAAAAATTTACAGGGAGGTTAAAAAAATGAGTGATGAACAACAAGTTAGAAGGGATAATTTAACTCGCAATCTTTATTTCTTGCCTCAATTCGGTGCATCTGGCGGAATGGCGTTTTTCTCATCTTATCTTGCTATGCTGCTGACAGATATTTATATGCTGCCAGTTGTTTTAGCCGGTGCACTGGAGGCCGTCCGTGGTGTTGTGGGCTGGATTGCCGGGCCCACATATGGTCTCATGATTGACCGCATTACTTTTAAGTATGGGAAGTATTGGCATTGGGTCATTTTTGGTACATTTATAGGTACTGGTGCTAATACACTGACATTTATTTTGCCCTCATTGTCAGAAAATCCGCAAAATTTAGCTCTACCCGTTTTTATTCTGGGGCTTGCCATCTCCATATTTGGAGGGATGGGAGGTGCTGCACTTTCGGCAGTTTACCCGCAGCTAACTTCGGATCCGAAAATAAGGTCATACTTAGCTATTGGCCAAAAAATTGGCCGTGATGGCGGTAAGGCCCTTTGGGGACTGATAGTGCCACCTTTGCTTGTGTATTTTACAGCGCGCGGTGGTTCCGATGCTGCCGGTTGGGCTTCCATGGCCTATATCATCGGAATCTTCGGTATCGGCATCAATGTTATCTATGCATTGATTCTTAAAGGGTCATCCATTGAAAAAAGGGCATTAGCGGAAATAGATAAACCGGCTGCCCAAAAACAAAGAGTGCCTCTCACTCTAGTTTTCAAAACAGTAATTACCAATAAAGCTTTATTGGCTATCTTTTCTTGTCTATCTATTCACAAGATTTATTACTTCTTTCAGATACTTACAGCATCGTATTATTTTCGCTATGTCATCGGCGATTTAGCAAGATTAGGTTTCTTTATGACTGCCTTTAACTTAAGTGCCGTATTGGGTTCAATCTTTGGCGGTGCTATTTGGATCAGAATATTTAAAGATTCTAAAAGAAGTTTCGTGGCTGCCGGGGTGACACACTTAATATTTCTGGCTATATTAACTGTTATTATTCGCAATGCCTCAGTTACTGTCTTCCTGCTATTTGTCGCTTTGGCCAGTTTCTTTGCCGGTGTAATTGAAGCTTATCTGATGCCTTTATTTGCAGCTGCGGCTGACTGGCATGCCTGGAAGACCGGTGAGCGTTCCGACGGTCTGACCATGTCAACATTTAATTTGTCTGTAGTTTTGGGCACCACAGTTTCCACGATTATCAGAACGGCGATGTTGGCTGCGGTGGGATATAATGCAGCAGCTTACGCCGAAGGTGCTTTACCTTCAGAAGCAGTATTAAACCTTTTTAGAAATTTCCAATCTTTGTACCCTCTTTTGTTTGGTATAGTTGCTTTTGGCATTGTGCAGCTATTTTACCCGATTACAGATAAAAAACTGGCCAAAATTCAGGAGGAAATCAAGGCAGGCCGTGTAGGAGATTTAAGAAATGAGGAGGTAGTAAATAGTATAGTCTAGTCGCACAGAAATGTTGGCCTGATCCACTGCTAAGATACATGGCAGTGAATCAGCTTATTTATGTAATCTTGCTGCAGTAATTTACTTAAGGCGGATTAAAGCAAAATGCTTATTAAAATTACTAAAGGAGGGTTTATCTTGGATAACTTAGCAGCAATGAAAGAGCAGTCAGAACGCAGGAATCAGAATTATATCGACGTGTATGAAGGAAGGATTCCTAAAGAGCTCCCCATTTCAGTAGGAGTAGATGGTGCGGCAGCGTTAGAGTATGCCGGCAAAAACCTAATACTGGACCAGTATAATGCCGATGCGATGATTGAAGCGATGGACTATGTTAATGGACTTTTTGACACAGACTCAGTTGTAGGTTTTTCCAGCAGGTTGCCATCTTTTTATCAACTTTTAGGAGCAGAAAACTACAAAATGGGTGCTGACGGCTTTATGCAGCATCCAAATATTGCTGGTATGGAGCCGGAGGATTATGATGCCTTAATTGAAGACCCTATTGCTGTCTGTTGGGAAAAAGTGGTTCCAAAGTACTATAAAGAACTGGCTAAGCCGTTCCCGCATAATGTTATAGCCATTTTAAAGTTCCAGGCATCAAGACAGGCTATTATGTCCAAAGTTGGTCCAGCAATGGGAAAACTGGCTGCCAAATATGGTAAACTAACTCGCAGTTTTAGTGCAGGCAGGACTAGAGCCCCCTTTGATTTGCTGGCCGATACATTTAGGTCCTTTACTGGTGTGAGTACAGATATTCGCAGAATGCCGGATAAGGTTTTAGAAGCGGTGGAAGCTTTATACCCGCTTTGCATAAAGATGGGGATGGGCAATGTTCCTCCTTCCAGGACGGTACGTGTTGGTATAGCACTGCATATGCCAACTTTTATGCGTGAGAAGGATTTCGCCAAGTTCTGGTGGCCTACCTATAAACGGCAAGTAGAGGAATTTGTCAATATTGGCTTTGGCGTTAATATGTTCTGTGAAGATAACTGGATGCGCTATCTGGATTATCTCTACGAGCTGCCGGCCGGCTGCGAAATGCAGTTTGAATATGGCGATCCAAAAGTCATTAAAGCGAAACTGGGTGAAAAACATATTATTCAGGGTTTATATCCTGTATTGTTGCTGCGTACCGGCACAGTAGAAGAGGTTGAGAGTAAAGCCAAAGAATTAATAGATGTTTTAGCACCGGGTGGCAATTATATCTTTGGCCTTGACAAAGGTGTTTTAAGAGCCTCTGATGCGAAAGTAGAGAATTTGCAAGCACTGTTAAAGACTGTACGCGAGTACGGTAAATATTAAGGCTAGGAGGGTATGTGATGGAGCTAAAGTCCAAATATTATCTGTCATTGGCAGAAAACCTGCAAAAATATGACATTCCTGCAGAAGCTATGGAAACAGCGCAAGATAGCATTCAATTCCCTGAAGAGTCCACACTCTCATTACTTTTTTTCCTAATTACCTGATGAAGATATAATAAATTTTTCAAACTAAGGCTGGCGATTATAAAATTCGCCAGCCTTAGTGCTTTCTTACATAATAGCCAAAAAGTGTAAAAAAATATAATTTTCACAATATTGACACAGATAATAATAAATGCTAATATGTAAAAGTAATTAATACTTTTTTTCTAGGATTTTTTATTCATTGCCTTGCCAAAAAACCCTTTTTTAAATAAATATCTGCTTCTGATCTGCAAAACAACAAAATAAGACAAATTAAGACAAAAAAAATCAAGATAAAGCAGGATTTTTAAAAAAAATACAGAATACTTAAAAAAGAATAAAGATAGGCCATTTATTAAAAAACGGAGGGATTTTGGTGAACACGACGGCTGAGGGTCGCAGCAGAAGTTCTTTAATTACAACAATTGTATCAATTCTTTCAATTTTTCTGGCTATTTTCCATGTATATACTGGAATTTCGGGACTTTTGTATACTTATACTCAAAGAGGTCTTCACTTAGGTCTTATTCTTGTTATTTTTATTCTAAATTCTCTGAATAAAGAAAAAGGATTGTGCGAGAAAATAGTTAATGTGCTGCTTTTACTGGCCACTTTAACTGCTTTTGCGCATCTTTTTATTAATATGGATTATATATCCTATCGTTTTTGGGGAGCGCCACTAACCCCGCTAGATATAGTAACGGGAATTTTACTATTCGCAGTAGTTTTTATTGTCGGAAAAAGGGTTGTTGGTTGGACACTCCCTATCATTATGCTCCTAGCTGTTTTATATGGCTTTTTTGGCAATTACCTTAGCGGCGTTTTTAAACATGGTGGTTACGGTTGGCGTACTTTACTGGAGCTGGCAACCTGGAGCGAAATGGGTATTTTTTCTCAGGCCTTAGGCGTTTCGGCAACCTACCTGTATTTGTTTATCCTCTTTGGTACACTGATTGATAAAATGGGAACAGGGTCTACTTTAATGGATTTGGCCAAAACTATTGCAGGGAAGCAAAAAGGTGGGCCTGCAAAGCTTGCTGTTGTTTCCAGTGCTATGATGGGTACTATCTCAGGCAGCCCTGTTTCTAATGTGCTGACAACAGGTGCCTTTACTATCCCGTTGATGAGAAAACTGGGGTTTAGTAAAGCATATGCCGGAGCCGTGGAGGCTGTAGCCTCTACAGGAGGTATGATTCTGCCACCGGTTATGGGTGTGCTGGCTTTTGCCATGGTAGACTACTCTGGGATTCCCTATGCTTCCATTGCTAAAAGCGCCCTTATTCCTGCTCTGCTTTATTATTTAGGTGCTTATATGTCTGTTCATTTTCGTGCTCACAAGCGAGACCTGCAAAGCATGGATGTAGAAGATTTGCCATCTGCTGGAAAGGTTTTAAAAAATCAATGGTATACTTTACTGCCGATCTTAATTTTGGCTGTTCCGCTTGTAATGGGTTTTACCCCGCTTTTAACTGTTAGCTGGGCCATATTATCATTAATTCCTGTCAGTTTTCTTAATAAAGATCGGAATAAATGGCTGACGCCGGCACAGTTGCTGGATGCCGTTAATATGGCAGCACGCAATGCTGTCTCCGTAGCACTGCCCACTGCCCTTGCTGGTATTATCGCCGGTGTGTTAGGCGTAACCGGTGTGGGGATTCGTTTATCTAGTGTTCTTATTGAATTATCTGGCGGCAACTTATTGATACTACTGATATTGGTAGCAATAATTACTATTATTATGGGCTGCGGCTTGCCTGCACTCCTTGCGTATATTGTGCAAATTCCTGTTACTATCCCTGCCCTTATTCAGATGGGTGTGCCAACCATGGCGGCACATTTATTCGTGGTCTACTATGCAACACTGGCCTTTATCACCCCGCCGGTTGGAGGTGCCCTCTATGCAGCTATGGCCATGTCCAATTCTTCGCTGATGGAGATTGGTAAAGAGGCGGTAAAAATTGCTTTGCCGGGCTTTCTCGCTCCCTTTATGTTTGTTTATATTCCAGACTTGTTGCTAATTACTGAGTTTGGTATAAGTTCATTCTTAATGGTGTTAACAGCAATTTTAGGCATTATTATTTTAGCTTCCAGTGTGGAAGGTTATTTATTCAATCATTTATCAATCCCAATGCGACTGTTATTTGCAGTAGCTGCACTTTTACTAATTGTTCCCAATAACTTAATTGGAGTAGCAACTATTGCAGTGCTGGCGATCCTCTTCTTCTTTAATATGAAAAAGACTAATTCAAGTTTAATTAAATAATAGAGAGAAAAGTAAAAATGCTAAGTTTATAAGGGGGGGTGAAAGTTAGTTTAGTTTTCCTGAGCAAGAGAGAGAGAAGTGTTATTTTAACATTACAAGGAGGCAAGCTAATGAAAAAAATTGGGAAAGTATCACTTGTTGTTTTCTTAATTGCCCTGTTGGCCTTAGCCGGTTGTTCCCAGGGTAATGGTGGCAAGGATGACGAAAAAGTGCCTACCGCCAGAATACTGACTGGACCTCCCGGTTTAACAGTGCATACCGTTGGCAGTACTCTTTCTGAGTATATAAAGGATTCTTTGGTTTTAACAGTGGAACCAGGCTCCACCAACGGCAATGCCATGTCGGTTAACAACAAAGAAGCTGAGTTCGGTATTTCCATGACTACGGCAGTAGTTAATGGCTTTAATGGTAAAGAATTTTATGCAGATAAAGGCAAATTGGAAAACATAAGAGTTATTGCCACTCTCTGGCATCACTATATCTTACCTGTCACTACTAATAAAGATTTAAAGCATATTGACCAACTAAAGGGCGCTAAGTTAACTGCCGGACCTCCGGGAGGCGATTCGGAGCCACTGGTTAAGAAATATTTAAGCTATACTGGCTTGACGGAAGATGATTACACCATTATTCCCTTTGGTTTCCAGGAAGGAGCAGAAGCTTTAAAGAACCGTCAGATTGATTTACTTTTCAGCGGTGCACCTTTCCCCAACCCTCTCCAGGAGGATATAGGTAAAACTCAGGGCGGACGTTATATTAATGCAGGCAAAGAAAATGCAGAGCGTTTAGCCAAAGAGTATGACGGCCTATATCTGGTTGAATTTAAAGAAGGTGCCCAGGGGCTCGAGTTAGATAAACCCTACTATACAGTTAGTTATAAGGCTGTGCTGATTACACACGTGGATGTGCCGGAAGAAACAGTCTATACAATAACTAAGGGTCTTTACGATAATTATACACGCATGGGTGATGCTGTCGGTAATATGCGCACATTCCCCATTGAAGAGTTAATGACTGATGTTGGTGGCGTGCCCTATCATGATGGCGCACTTAAGTTCTATAACGAAGTCGGCTTAGCTGAGTAGCAGTTAGATTTTAGCAGGATTAGAGGTAGGAACCAGATTATGGTTTTTACCTCTTTTTATATTTCATTAGCAAACTAAAAGAGGACCTTTATAAGGCGGGCAAGAATTACTAAACAATTATGTTAAAATAAGGTGATTGTTTTGAAGTTATCTCAGGATAATGCTCAGAATATTGTGGAGGCAATGAGTGGGATTATCAATCAAGATATTAACATGATGGATAGCGACGGCGTAATAATTGCCAGTACTGATCATCAGCGCATCGGCCATTTTCATGAAGGTGCAAAAAGAGCTATAAAACTAAAAAAAGAGATTATTATTAGTAAAGATAATGAATTTCAAGGCAGTAAAAAGGGAATTAATTTGCCGGTTTTTCTGTGGGATGAAATAGTGGGTGTTATTGGCATTACGGGAGATCAGGAGCATGTGGTTAAATACGGCCAAATTATTAAGAATATGACTGAGATATTACTCAAAGAGATTTATCTTGAGTCACAAAGCCGCTTGGAAAAAGAAGCAAGGAAGCATTTTGTGGAAGAACTAATTTTTCGTAAATTTGAAAAAGTAGAATTGATGGAAACAAGGGCTAGCTTTCTTAGTATTAACCTTGCACTCCCCCGTCGAGTGTTAGTTTTCGAAATTACCGAAGCAGATGAAATTGAATTTGATAAATGGCAAAATCTCTGGGAGAAAGTTTTTTCATTAATCATGAATGAGTTTAGTTTTAATAGCAATAATGTAGTGGTTTCCAATGGTAGTAAAGCAATAGTTTTGTATGTTGATGAAGAGCGCAATAAAAGCACTGCAGAACTTTTAAAAAAAATCATTGTCAAACTGCAGTCTGCCATCAAGGAAAAACATAGACTACAAATATCAGCAGGTGTGGGTAGAAAGTGTATTCATCCTCAGGAATTACATCTTTCTTATTTGGATGCGGAAAAATGTTTAAGATTTGCTAAAATGAAGGAAGATAAGCAAATACTTTTTTATGATGATTTAAACTTGGAGTTATTGATAGAAGTGCTGCCTGTACAAGTTATGAACGGTTTTTGCAATAAAGTGCTCGTCAATAATACACTTAGTAAGAAGGATCTGGAGACGCTTAAGGTATTTTTTAAAAACAATAGCTCCATTAATGCCGCGGCAGATGAGCTTTATATTCATAAAAATACTTTACAGTACAGGCTAAATAAAATTCATAAACTAACAGGCTTTAATCCACGTGTATTTAATGAGGCAGTGATTCTCTATTTTTCTCTTTTGCTGCAGGATTATTTAGTTTGTAATGACTTTGAGATATAGTGACAAAAATAAAGTGCTTTTAGAAGCACTTTTTTGTTATCTGTAACATCGCATTTTCTAGTCTCTTTGATTACAATATTGTTAACTAACTGAAATAAGGAGTTGATTGAATGTCGCAGCAGGGAAAAAACGGTGAAAGCTTCAAAAATAAACTGCTTAAGTACCTGTATCCTGCAACTGATTTTGGTGGTGGTGCCTGGAAAGCATACTTCAGCACTTATATTACAATGCTTTATACAGATATTTATTTAATACCAGTAGTTTTGGCCGGTATGCTGGAGTTAGTTTCATCTTTTATGGGTTGGTTTTCTGGCCCGATATGGGGAACATTCTTAGACCGGGTTACTTTGAAAAAAGGTAAGTATTGGCAGTGGGTAATGATCGGTGCCACTGGTGAGGCCCTTATCTACATAACAATTTTTGCTCTGCCATCTTTAACATCTAATCCATCCAGTTTAGCTTATTTAATTTTTATCCTTGCCGCCTCACTATCTTTGGCTAGTGCTGTTAACAACACTACGCTGATAGCTCTTTATCCGCGGCTGGGACAGTCGGCAGAGGATCGTTCTTTTCTTGCCATTGGTCGTTCCATCGGCAGGACCAGTTCCAAAACTGTTTTTGGCTATTTAACCCCTATTCTGCTTTTGTTTTTTACCAGCAGGGGCGGGTCGGATGCTAATGGCTGGGCGATGACAGGTTATGTCTTAGGTATAGCAGGTTTGCTCTTTTACCTAGCATTTGCTTTATTTTTACGCACTTCAGATGTGGAAAAACAGGCAATTGCCGAAAGAAATGTGCCTAAGCAAGCTAGGAAGAAAGTCCCCCTTACTGCAGTTATTAAAGGCGTAGTGACAAATGGTCCCTTGCTTGTCATGTTTCTGTTTTTCTTTTTGCACAAATTATATGATTTAGGTTTTCAAACCCTGACCGCATCATTTTTCTTTAAATATTATGTGGGTGATATGGCAGCTTTAGGAACATTTTTTACTTTTCGTACAATGTCACAAGCTATTGGTGTAGCATTAGGAATTGCCTGGCTTAAAATATTTAAAGATTCCAAGCGCGCATTTGTAGCGGCAGGTATCCTGCATGTCATTGTGTTAGTAATTTCAGTATTTGTAGTAGGTAAAGTATCAACTATTGTCTTTATTTTGACTATGTCGGCTAGCCAGATTTTTGTAGGGTTAATGGAGGCTTATACATTACCATTCTTTGCTGCCGCCAGTGATTATGCGACACTAAAAACCGGTGTGCGTACAGATGGTTTAAATATGTCAGTATATGGTCTAGCGTTGCGGGTATCAACTACTGTTGCTACTGTGGTGAGGGTTTCCATACTAGCTGCTGTCGGCTATAATGCTGCTTTGTATGTTGATGGCGTTGGACCTTCACAGGCAGTGCTGAATCAGTTTGCTTATTTCCAAACATTATATCCCCTGATCTTAGCGGCGGTAGCTGTAGCCCTGGTCGCCTTCTTCTACCCCATCACTGACAAAAAATTACAAGAAATTAAAGATGAATTAAACCGTCGTGAGCAGGCAGACAACTTGGTAAAAGCTTAAGCAAGATTGATTTATCTGCTACCATCAAAAAGATTGTGGACCGGTAACAACAAAAAAAGGTCAATTCGACCTTTTTTTTGTTACCTGTAACATCGAAATTGTGGTGGTACTTTCGCTACAATAAAGGTGTCGGATTATCTTACTAAGAAAATTATAAGTGAAAGCAGAGAAGAAGATGAAAATAGTTATTGCTACAGATTCTTATAAGGGCAGCATTTCTACGGTAGATGCAGCTCGGGCAATTGAAAAAGGGATAATTAAAGTTTTTCCGCAGGCGGAAATTATTAAAATGCCTGTGGCTGATGGAGGAGAAGGCACTGTTAATGCACTTGTCTTAGGAACAAATGGAGAATTCAGACAAGCAGAAGTAATCAGCCCCATTGGCGATAAAATCTTGGCACAATATGGTATTTTACAAGATAATACAGCTGTGATTGAGATGGCATCGGCTTCGGGGTTGCAGTTAATTCCTGAGGAAATGCGTAATCCTCTCTATACAACAACGTATGGAACCGGACAGTTGATTAAGGCAGCTCTAGATGAAGGTTGTAAAAAGATCTTAATTGGGATCGGCGGCAGTGCTACTAATGATGGTGGCGCGGGAATGGCGCAGGCTTTAGGCGTTTCGTTTACTGATAGCACAGGTAAGGAGTTGGGTTTTGGCGGAGGAGAATTAGCAAAACTGGCGCGGATTGATTTAACCTGTTTAGATCCCCGCCTTTCTCAGACTGAGATTATTGTTGCTTCGGATGTAACAAATCCTTTGTGCGGGGAAAGGGGTGCTTCCTTTGTTTATGGACCGCAAAAAGGAGCAACGCAGGAAAGTATTGAGTACCTTGATCGCAGCCTTTATCATTATGCCACTATAATTAAAGAACAGCTGGGAAAAGACATTAACGATATTCCCGGTGCAGGAGCAGCCGGTGGTCTAGGTGCCGGCTTAATAGTGTTCTGCAATGGTGTTTTGCGTTCCGGCATTGAAATAATTTTAGACTTACTAAATATTGACCAGCATTTATTGGATGCAGATCTGGTAATTACAGGCGAAGGGCAGATTGATGAGCAAACTATTAATGGCAAAGTGCCTATTGGCGTTGCACGAAGAGCAAAGAAATATGGTGTGCCTGTCCTTGCCATAACGGGAAGTATAGGAGAAAAGACTGAAGAAATACATGAGAAGGGTATTGACGCCATGGTTAGTATCATTAATCAGCCAATGGAGCTTAAATATGCCATGGAGAATGCTGCCGCTTTAATTACGCAGGCTTCTGAAAGAGCGATGCGGCTGCTTAATATTGGCCGGATGCTAACAGGCGCTCCTTATACATTGGAAAGAGAATCCATTGTCAATGTATTAGAGGAAAGATTTAAGAATATGCATTCATGAAAGAAGTATGGAGTGATGTTATGAAAATTATTGTGCTGGACGGATATACATTGAATCCCGGTGATTTAGACTGGCGCCCTTTAGAAAGTTTAGGTGAAACGCAAATTTATGACAGGACTGCTCATGATACGGATTCAATTGTAGAACGAGTGGGCACGGCAGCAGCTGTCCTGACAAACAAGACACCTTTAACTCAAGAGGCTTTGCTTAAGATGCCTAACCTTAAATATATTGGTGTATTGGCTACAGGATATAATGTGGTAGATATTGAAGCTGCCACAACGCTGGGCATTACGGTCACAAATGTTCCAACTTATGGAACTGCCGCAGTGGCGCAAATGGCTATTGCTTTGCTTTTGGAACTTTGTCATCATGTCGGCGAACATAGCCGTGCTGTAAAAGAAGGTGAGTGGTCTAAGAGTCTTGATTGGTGTTTTTGGAAATATCCTTTAGTGGAATTGGCCGGAAAAAAGATGGGGATTATTGGCTTGGGAAGAATTGGTAAAGCAACGGCAAGAATTGCGCAGGCATTGGGTATGCAGGTTTTAGCCTATGATACTTCTCCTGATCCAACAATTGTCAGTGATACATTACAATATGTAGCGTTAGATGAATTGTTTGCCAAATCTGATGTGGTAGTTTTGCATTGCGCTTTAACAGAAAACTCACAGGGAATTATTAACGAAACTAATATTGCTAAGATGAAAGACGGAGTCTTTATAATAAACAACTCGCGTGGTCAATTGATTGTGGAGGAAGATCTGGCGGTTGCTTTAAAATCCGGCAAAGTTGCCGGTGCAGCTGTTGATGTTGTATCTACAGAACCAATCAAGCCGGATAACCCACTGCTGGCGGCACCAAATTGTATAATTACACCACATTTGTCATGGGCGCCTTTAGAGGCCAGAAAGCGTTTAATGGACGTGGCAATCAATAATTTACAAGCTTATTTAGCTGGTAATCCCATTAATGTTGTTAACCAGGAAGTTCTTTTTAAAGATTAAAAACTTATATTATTTTCTTGTATTTCCTCAAAAAAGGATAGGGAGGCGGAAAAATGAAAGAATTAGTGGCGGCAATTACGAATTTGGAAGAAGAAGCAGCGGTGGCCATCGTTGAGAAAAAATTACAGGCAGGAGTGTCAGCTCATGATGTTTTGGCAGCATGTAATGAGGGTTTAATAGCAGTAGGGGATTTATTTAGTGAAGGTGAGTACTTTTTAACTGAGTTAATGTTTTCGGGCGAAATAATGAATAGCATTATGGAAAAATTAACTCCTTACTTAAGTGCTGGAGAAACAACGGCTACTAAGGGTAAAGTTGTTATTGGTACAGTATTAGGTGATATTCATGATGTGGGTAAAAATATAGTAATTAATTTACTTAAAGGCCATGGTTACGAAGTGATTGATTTGGGCATTGATGTTCCCGCAGCTGAATTTGTCAAAGCAGTCAGGGAAACGGGGACTAAAGTCTTAGGTCTTAGCGCTTTATTAAATTCAACTTATCCAGAAATGAAAACAGTTATTGATGAATTAAAAAAAGCTGGTTTACGCGACAGCGTTAAAGTTATCATCGGTGGTACTATCTGTTCAGAAAAAGTAAGAGAATTTACGGGTGCAGATGATTTTGCCACCACTGCCATTAAAGGTGTTCATTTTTGCAACTCTGTATATGGGCATGAATAAGCAGGCAAACAATGTATGCGAGGAGGATTGTGATGGAAGAAAGTAAACAGCAACTCTATAATGAGCGTTTAGGGCGTTATTTGGCAGCTATCAGGCGGAAGCCTATTGATCGTATTTCAACCTCAATTCCTGTTGGCTCGTATGCTGATGCCATCTCTGGCTATACAGTGCAGGAATTAATGTATGATCCTCAAAAAGCAGAAGATCGTGCAGTTCAATTCTTAAAAAAATACCCAGAAGTAGATACTTTTAGCGCAGGTTTTAGCAGTACTGTTGATTTTGACATACTTAATAGCAGGTTATACCGTATCCCCGGTCGTGATATTGATCCAAAATCGATTCGTCAGTTTAATGAAAATGAATGGATGAAAGCTGATGAATACCGTAAATTTATTGACGATCCCATTGGTTTTAGAATGGATGTTTATTTTCCCAGAATCTTAGGCGAGTATGAAAAAAGGGGATCAATTCGCTCATATATGGCCTTTTTAAAAGCCGGCATGCAGCAGGGGGTTGCCCGTGAGTTAAGCAGGCAGATTAACACACGTATAAAAAATGAATTTGCTATTCCTCCCAGCAGTCAGGGTATTGTCAACGCGCCTTTTGATACTTTAACTAATCTTTTCCGGGGCCTGCACGGCATTATGCGTGATATGTTCAGGCAGCCGGATGCTGTAATTGAAGCTTGCGAAGCCATTTTAAAGCAAAATTTGGTAAGTTGTGTAGGGATGGCAGATCCCAAAAAACAACTGCCAGTTTGGATTGGCGCAACACGTGCCGGTTTTCTGTCACCTAAACAATTTGAGAAATTTTATTGGCCTACTTTCTTTAAAGGATTAATAGTATTGATTGAAGCAGGTTGGACAGTACGTGTTTTTCTAGAAGGGAACTGGAATGCCCATTTGGACTATATGGCTGAATTTCCTAAAGGCACAGTTTTATTTGATCTTGATAATGAAACTGATATTTTTGCAGCACATGAAAAATTTGGGGATAAGAATGTTATTTCCGGCGGTATTCCTACAGATCTATTAATTCTTGGCTCTCCGGAAGAAGTACGGCAAAGAGTAAAACTATTAATTGAAACTGTCGGCAAAGATGGAGGTTGGATCCCCAATAGCGGCGGCAGCATCCCTGCAGGATGTAAACCGGAGAATTTTCAAGCTATTCTTGATGCAGTAAAAGAGTTTGGCGTCTATCATACAGGACCGGCCCCAGAACCCGAAGTTTCGGATATGCTTGATGTTAAACCGCAATTGCCGAAATTAGACCGCTTTATTACTTCGTGGGAAGAAGCTAAAGAAACAAATAATTGGGCTATCCCGGGAGATGAAGATTTAATTAAGAAAAACTGGGAGCTTTTTGAAAGAATGGCTTATTCATGGGTTATTTCCCGTAGGTAGAGATAATTTTGCGCAAAAATTTTAGTAATGGTTTATTGATGTAAAGTTAAAAAAATTAAAGTAACGGGGAAAAGCTGCAAAGGCCTGAATTATTGGGCTTTAGCATAGATGGAGTTTGCCAAATTAAAAAGAAGGAGGTAATGTTGTGATTGAAGTTTTTGCAGGCAATAAATATTGTGCTCCACTTAAAGTAGCAAAAAAATATGATGTTGTTGTTGTGGGTTCTGGCCCCGCCGGCTGTATTGCTGCTGTATCTGCCCGCCGTAATGGTGCTAGTGTATTACTGGTGGAAAGGGAAGGTAGTTTAGGCGGCATGATGACGGGTGGTAGTATTAATGGTATTGGCATTAATGGCTATCGTGCTGAAACTGTCAGTGAAATCGGCCGGCCGATTGTGGTTGACGGAATTTCCATGGAATTATTCCGTAGGCTACAAGCAGCAGAAGGTGCACCTCAGGGTGATCCCATGGTAAGGCACCCCATTGATTCACAGATCATGGTGCATGTGCTTGATGAAATGATGGAAGAGGCGAATGTTGATGTACTTTTCCATACATCTGCTTTTGACGCGCTAGTGGAGGACGGAAAAGTAAAGGGCGTAGCTATAGTGAACAAGTCGGGCGCACAGCTTATTTTAGCTGGCGTCGTTATAGATGCTTCAGCAGACGGAGATATTGCCGCAGCTGCCGGTGCTCCTTTTGAATATGGGCGCCCTCAGGATGGTCGGCATCATGGTGGCTCCTTAGATTTACGCATTGGCGGCGTGAATATCGAAAGATTTATCGAGTACCTGGAAAATCAGCCTATACTGACTGAAGAAGAAAGGGCAGAACTTGAAGCAGATCGTTCGCGCTTATTGGGTGCCGGACGGGAGCCCAATACAGCTATTTCCCTTGAAGAGGGTAAGCCCGTTGTACGTGAATTTAATGTAGTTCCAACTGATTGGGAGCAAGTTAAAAAAGATATCAGTGAAGGAAAACAACCAAGAATACATTTGACTTCAACAGGTGGCGGGCCTTTCCCCGGACGTGCCCCAATTAAAGACGGAAAATATGTTCCTTTACCAGCCGGCCTTGATAAAGAGTGGATAGAATATATTAAGGAAGGCAAAGTTCCTCCGCTGATGGGAGCGGCAGCTCACGTCTATCCGCCACCACGTTTTTATAGCGTTGGCGTTTTTAAACATGGTAAAGTACGTTTTGATCAGCTACAATCAGGAGTGTATGAGTGTTGGTTTGATCAAACCAGTGGTGAGGAAATTAGTAAAGCATTGATGTTTATGCGTAAAGTAAATAAAGCTTACTTTAGTTTCCTAAAAGAACGCATTCCCGGTTTTGAAGATGCATATATACATCAGGAAGCCACTATGGTAGGAACTCGTGAAAGCAGAAGAATTGTTGGCGAATATACTATCCATGAGGAAGATTTATTAACAGGCAAAGAGTTTGATGATGTAATTGCCAAAGGTGGCCCACGTTCTCCTGATGCCCACTCTGTTACAGGCCGGTGGGGTGATGGTGTAACATCTACTAATAAACATGTTTGGAATATCCCTTATAGAGCTCTTGTTCCTAAGAATGTTGATAACCTTTTGGTTGCCGGCAGATGTATTTCTGCAACTACTTTAGCTCTGGGAGCACTCCGCGATCAAGCTACTTGTATGACGATGGGCGAAGCTGCCGGTGCAGCTGCTGCCCTTTCTGCAAAGCTTGGTGTCACACCACGGGAGTTAGATGTCAAGCTGCTACAAAAAGCACTTTTGAAGCAGAAAGTGATTCTTTTCTTAGAAAATGAAAAGGAGAAAGAGAAGGCAATTTTGCACTATCAACCATAAGCTTGCCTCTGAGCATTGTATGTAACGCGTTCTTCTTGGTGTGCTTAACTTCTATGAAACTATAAAATAAAATATAAAAGAGGGACACATGAATTGTGCCCCTCTTTTACATTTATCCCCCGGTTACCCGGGATAACAGGTGAACTAAAAAGTTTGGCGGATTGTAGGCCTCCTCATATCCAGTAGACCCAGCACAATATGAGCTAACCCGAATCCTGAAATCCAGGCACCGGCTTTGCCGCCAATAATTCGACCAATACCGGTAACTACTGCACCTGTTCCAGCAACAGCCCAACTAGTGGTAGTGCTTTTGGCCACTGAAGTTCACCTCCACTATTATTGTAACTTATTAGCTCATTTTTATAATATATTTTATATGCTCCGGTAAATTTGCTTCGTTTGATAGGATATACCTGCCATTTTATGCGGAAGCAGAGGTGATAAACACGGCAAATTGACAGTCAGAAAAATTTTACACTTGATTAAAGTGCAGAAAGGTTATATTGTTGAATAAAGTAGTTAAGAATTTCGCGACGACGGATGATGCCAATAAAAATGTCGTGGTCATCTACTACAGGGACAAAGTTTTGTGTTGCAACCAAACTTAGCAGGTTCTCGATTTTTGCCCTGATGCGGACAGGCTTATTTTTCACACGCCTGGGAATTTCCTGTATCAGGATTTTTTCTGTATTAGCGAAGGTTAAGCCCGGTGTATTTTTCATTTTCCAGAGCAAGTCACCCTCTGTTAGGGTGCCTGCGTATCTTCCTTCCTGATCAATTAGAGGTAGGGCGGAATATCTATGGTACTCCATTTTCTCCATCGCTTGCCGCATAGTACAAGAAATAGGCAGGTAAATTACTTCTTTTTTAGGTAGTAAGAAAAAAGCAATATTAATGGGTAAAACCTCTTTTCTGCTCTTTAAATTCGGCTTCATGCCCAGATTATTAATTCCAGATAAAATCTGATAATCCTTCATGGGTATTACTGCAAATTACTAAATGCATTGGAAGATATTCGTAGTACAGATTAAGCAGGAAATTAGCTTTTTTAGGCGAATTTAATACGTTAAGCTTAAAATAAGCATAAAAAATGCGATGAGGGTATTGGCTTATTTCAAGGGGGAATAAAACAAATGGCACAATATATTGTCAAACGTATTGCGTTAGCTATTATAACATTATTTGTTGTATCTACATTTACTTTTTTTCTAATGTTTTTAGTACCAGGCGGACCGTTTCTTTCAGAAAAAGCTCCATCTCCGGCCACTCTTAAGGCTCTAGAAGAAAAATACGGTTTGAATCTGCCGGTAACTCAACAGTATAAAAATTATATGCTGCGCTTATTAAAGGGTGACCTGGGGACATCCCTTAAACAACGCGGCCGTGAAGTTAATAATATTATTGCAACAAGATTTCCGGTTTCAGCTAAAATAGGTGCAGTTGCTATTTTGATTGCAGTGACAGTCGGTGTTACCCTAGGCTCCATAGCTGCTTTAAACAGGGGTAAGCTGCTGGATAGTATCATTATTTTCTTTTCAACATGTGGCATTGCCGTACCGGGATTCGTGGTTTGTACGGTGTTGATGTATATTTTAGGTCTTAAATTAAATCTTTTGCCTACCTTTGGCCTTACAAGTGGCCGTCATTATATAATGCCCGTCATTGCTTTAGCCTTTTATCCCATGTCTTATATTTCCCGCCTAATGCGCTCTTGTATGCTTGATGTTCTTAATCAGGATTATATGCGTACTGCCAAAGCAAAAGGCCTCTCACAGTGGAAAGCACTATTTAAGCATGCTCTGCGTAATGCAATTTTACCTGTTGTTACCTATCTGGGGCCGCTTCTTGCTTATACTTTAACGGGCAGTTTCATAGTGGAGAAAATTTTTACCATTCCGGGATTGGGCGATTCGTTTATCAGCTCCATTACTGGTCGGGATTATCCGCTAATTATGGGAACAACTATCTTTCTTGCTTTTCTGATTATCACAATGAATGTGATAGTGGATATTATTTATAAACTTGTAGATCCTCGTATTAAACTAAGTTAGGCGGTGTCAAGCAGCATGAAAAATATGCCTTTAAAAATTGATATTAACTCTGACAAGTCATTGCCGTTAACTTTTCATCTTAATCCTGAAGACTTTTTGCCTGCAGAAGAGGAAGAAAAGCAGGAACTGGTAGTGATGCGGGAAAGTGTTAGTTTTTGGAGCGATGGTTTAAGGCGGTTTCGCAAAAATAAACTCGCCATGGCCAGTTTATTTGTCGTTATTTTTATGTTGATTTTTGCTTTTATCATTCCAATGTTTTATCCCTATAATTATTACCAACAGATTCGCGGCAGTGAAGCACTTGCTCCCTTTGAATACTCGGAAAAAGAGCTGGCGGCTAAAGAAGCCGGAGAAAAAATTTTCCCCCATGTATTAGGTACTGATACACTAGGTCGTGATATAATGGCCCGTGTAATGATGGGCAGCCGTATTTCCATCCTGGTGGGTATAGTGGCTTCTTCTATTATTCTAATAATAGGTTCGGTTTATGGTGCTATTTCCGGATATTTTGGTGGTTGGGTCGATACAATCATGATGCGCGTGGTTGATATGATTTATACCGTACCCGATATCCTAATTATTATTTTACTATCGGTTACACTTAAATATCCCTTGCAGAACTTAGCTACAAAAGCGGGTTTTGCGTGGATTAATAGAGTGGGTGTAGGGCTCATTAGTATTTTTATTGTTTTTTCAATGTTGTACTGGGTAGGGATGGCACGGATTGTCAGGGGACAAGTGTTGGCTCTGAAGGAATTGGAATATGTATCAGCAGCCAAAGCGTTGGGTGCCAGCCATAAACGCATCATTCGCAAACATTTATTAACAAACTGTATTGGCACATTGATTGTAACAACAACTTTACAAATACCAGCATCAATCTTTACTGAAAGTTTTCTTAGTTTTTTAGGCCTTGGTGTTTCCGCACCCATGCCTTCCTTAGGTTCGCTGGCGGCCACAGCAATTGATGGGATCTATTCATATCCTTATCGTCTCTTTGCTCCGGCCGTAACCATTAGTATTATTATTTTGGCTTTCAACCTGCTTGGTGATGGGTTGCGGGATGCTTTTGATCCTAAATTAAAAAATTAAGGAGGAGGGCAGCACATGAGTGAATATTTGGTTGATATCAGAAATTTGAGGCTCTCCTTTTTTACACCGGCGGGCGAAGTTAAAGCACTCAATGATGTTTCAATCCAGATGAAACAGGGTGAAGTTCTGGGTATAGTAGGAGAGTCTGGCAGTGGTAAATCTGTTACTGCATATTCATTAATGGGTTTGGTTCCGGAACCTGGCCGTATAATTTCCGGTACCATTGATTTTAATGGCCATCGTGTCACTGAAATGACGGAAAAACAGCTGCGTGAAATGCGGGGAAATGAAATCAGCATTATTTTTCAGGATCCCATGACTTCTTTGAATCCTGTCTATACTATTGGCAACCAAATTGAGGAAGTCATATTGCTTCATACTACCAAAGACCGTAAGGCAGCCCGGGAACGTGCCTTAGAATTACTCAATTTGGTAGGTATTAATGAACCACATAAGCGTTTACGGCAATATCCTCATGAGCTCTCGGGTGGTATGCGCCAAAGGGTAATGATTGCAATAGCCTTGGCGTGTGAACCAAAGCTTTTAATTGCTGACGAACCTACCACAGCTTTGGATGTTACTATTCAAGCACAGATTTTAGAATTAATGAATGATTTGAGAAAAAAAATCGGCATGTCTATTATTATGATTACACATGATTTGGGTGTAGTGGCCAGCATGTGTGAAAAGATTGCCGTTATGTATGCCGGAAAAATAGTGGAATATGGTACAGCTGAAGAGATTTTTTATAACCCGCAGCATGAATATACTAAGGGATTATTAATGAGTATCCCTAAACTCAATGCAACAGAACATGAGAAGTTAATACCAATCGAAGGCACACCGGTCGATATGTTAATGCCACCGCAGGGTTGTCCTTTTGCACCGCGTTGTAATAGCTGTATGAAAATTTGCCTGCGTGAAATGCCCCCTTATACAGATATTAATGCTGACCATTATAGTGCCTGTTGGTTGCTGCAAAAAGAAGCTTATGAGAGTTTGAAGGGCGGAGTTGCGCAATGAGTAAACTAGTTGAGGTAAAAAATTTAAAACAATATTTCCCTGCACCCGGTAATTCTTTGTTCAGTAAGCGCTACCTAAAGGCAGTCGATGATGTTTCTTTTTATATCAACAAAGGAGAAACACTGGGTTTAGTCGGTGAATCGGGCTGCGGCAAAACAACTACCGGTAAAACTGTTATTCGTCTTTATGAACCTACAGCAGGAAAGATAATTTATAACGGCGAAGATATTACAAAGGTAAATATGCTGCCGTATAGGCGTAAAATGCAGATTGTGTTTCAAGATCCTTATGCTTCTTTAGACCCGCGGATGACAGTAGCCGATATTGTTGGCGAAGCTATTGATATTCATAAGCTGGCAAAAAGCAAAAAAGAGCGGAAAGAGAGAATTATTAGCATCTTAGAACGAGTTGGCTTAAACTCTGAGCATGCCAACCGTTATCCACACGAATTCTCAGGCGGACAAAGGCAGCGTATAGGCATTGCCCGTTCTCTGGCCGTTAACCCTGAATTTGTAGTCTGTGATGAACCTGTATCAGCACTTGATGTTTCAATTCAGGCGCAAATTATTAATATGTTTGAAGAATTGCAGGAGGAAATGGGGCTTACGTATCTCTTTATTGCCCACGATCTTTCTGTGGTCAAGCATATTTCTAACCGTATCGGTGTGATGTATTTAGGGAAGCTGGTGGAGTTGGCCTCAAGTTATGAGTTGACCTTTCACAGCCTGCATCCTTATACTCAGTCTTTAATTTCTGCTATTCCCATTCCTGATCCACAAGTAAGCCGCACAAGGCAAAGGATTGTTCTGGAAGGCGATGTGCCCAGTCCCTTAGATCCACCTTCAGGGTGCCGTTTCCGGACTCGTTGTCGCTATGCTACAAAAATATGTGCAGAGCAGGAACCGGAGTTTAAGGAAGTAGATAATGGCCATTTTGTGGCCTGTCATCATGTTACAAAGTAATTGATTCTGCTGGGATTTAGTCTTTCATTTATGAAAGTCTAAATATATAAATGCAAAAAAAGAGGAGGAAAAAGAAATGAAGAAAACTGCATTTCTACTGGCATTATTGATGCTGGTAGGCGGCGTTTTAGCCGGTTGTGGCGGCGGCGGCAGCAGCAGTGAGGAAATAGTACTGCCTGTCCACATCGGTTCAAACCCCGATACCATCGACCCGGCTTTAAACTCCGCTGTTGATGGTGCAACATTGATTATTCATGCTTTTGAAGGCCTATACACCTTAGATAAAGACGGTGTACCGGTGCCTGCGCAAGCAGAAAAGGTAGAGCTTAGCGATGATGAGCTTACCTACACTTTTACACTGCGTGATGGTCTCAAGTGGAGCGACGGCACAGATCTGACAGCTGAAGATTTTGTTTACTCCTGGAACAGAGCAGTTGATCCGGAGACAGGTTCTGACTATGAGTATATGTTTGAGTCCATCGTTGGATATCAAGATGCCAGAGAAGGTAAGGGCAAATTAGCTGTAAAAGCTCTCGATGAGAAAACTTTAGAAGTAAAACTGATTGCTAAAACACCTTACTTCTTGGAATTAACAGCTTTTCCGACTTTCAGTCCTGTGCAAAAAGCTACTGTTGAAGAAAACGGCGAACAATGGGCACTGGCTCCCGAAACCTATATTGGCAATGGTCCCTATAAAATGACAGAATGGGTACCTTCTTCTCACATCGTTTATGAGAAGAATGAAAACTATAGGGATGTAGACGCTTTAGGTCCTGACAAAATCAAATTTGTCTTAATGGGTGACCCCAATGCAGTATTGACTGCTTTTGAAAAAGGTGAAATTCTCTTTGGTGACGACATTCCCACCGAAGAAATTGATACCTGGAGAGATAAAGATGAGTTTTATATTGAAGGTCAGCTGGGTACCTACTATATCAGCTTTAACACTCAAGCTGAGCCCTTTGATAATCCCCTTGTACGGGAAGCGTTTAGCTTAGCCATTAACCGCGAATTCATCTGCAGAGAAATCGGTAAAGCCGGTCAGCAGCCTGCAGGCGCCTTTGTACCCACCGGTTTAAGAGATGCCGACCCCACTAAAGAATTCCGTGAAGTGGGCGGAAACTACTATGATCCCTCAGAAGCTGCATATGAAGATAATTTAGCCAGAGCTAAAGAATTAATGAAAGAAGCCGGCTATGAAAATGGCGAAGGCTTCCCCACAGTAGAATATATCTATAATGTTGAAAGTGACGGCCACAGACTAATTGCAGAAGCACTGCAACAAATGTGGGCTGAGCTTGGGGTAGAAGTAACCTTAGGATCTCAAGAATGGAACGCTTTCCTTAACACCCGTAAAAACGGTGACTATCAAATCGCTCGTAACGGCTGGTTAGGAGACTACAATGATCCTATTTCCTTCTTGGATATGTGGATCACCGGCAGCGGTAACAACGACGCTCAATGGTCAAATGCAGAATACGACAAGCTGATTGCTGAGATTAAAGCATCCAGTGACCCTGAAGAGCGTTTCAAAAAAATGCATGAAGCTGAAGACATCATTTTCGAAGAATCCATGCTAGCTCCGATTTATTACTATGTAGATCTCTATCTCATGAGTAATAAATTGCAGAATGCATATTCTTCCCCGCTGGGTTACAAATACTTTATGTATGCCACTATTGCGGAATAATAAAGCTTAATAAGGGAGGCTGATTTATAAATCAGCCTCCTTTTTAATGCCAAAAATCGTATTAACTTATAATTGACAGTAAAGAGCGATTTACTTCCCATTGTGCATCAATTTATGATACAATAATGCGATAATACACTAAAATGTGCAGAACGCTTTGCCAAATGATAAAGGGGTGATGAGATTGAATAAGGAATTGCATGGGAAACGAGTAATCATTAGCGTACTGGGAGAAGACCGCGTTGGTATTATTGCTGCTGTGGCCAATGTTCTCTCAGAAAATAACATTAATATTCTTGATATTAGCCAGACAATTATGCAAGATCTTTTTACCATGATTTTAATTGCTGATCTTGAAAAAAGTGAAATTGATTTAGCTACTTTAAAAGAACGGCTGAAAGAAATAGGGCTGTCTCTAGGTATTAAAATAGATGCACAGCATGAAGATGCTTTTCGTTATATGCATCGCATTTAAAGTAAGGAGTGCATATTATGTTTACAATGCAGGAAATCATGGAAACAATTAAAATGGTTCAGGAAGAGCATCTGGATATACGCACCATTACCATGGGTATTAGTTTACGGGACTGTGCAGATGAAAATCACGAGCGCGCCTGTCAAAAGATTTATGATAAAATTACACGCCTTGCCAGTAAACTCGTCCCGGTGGGTGAGGCTCTTGCCAGTGAATACGGTATACCCATTGTGAATAAAAGAATTTCCGTTACACCCATTGCCATGATTGCTGAAGCAGCGGAGGTGGAGAATTACCTAGACTTTGCCAAAACTTTAGATCGCGCTGCAGCAGAAGTGGGGGTAAATTTTATTGGCGGGTTTTCTGCCCTTG
>JAAZJT010000013.1 GCA_012800215.1 Bacillota bacterium
AAAAAGACAGATACCGATATGCTGGTACCCGCTCTGATCGATACGGAAATATCGAAAAAGGCATTCCGTAAGAACTGGTCACGGCTCATCCAGAAGATCTATCATACCGGCCGCTTGTCTGCCCAAAGTGTTCCGGCAAGATGAGGATTATCTCTTTTATCGAAGAGCCAGATGTAATCAAAGACATTTTGGTCCACCTGAAGCTATGGGCGGTAAGAAATCATGACCCGTAATAAAGTTTTTGTAACGAATTGCCTCCTTCTACGGTTTATATTAATGGGAACACAAAAGGAGGCAATTATTTTGGTTAAAAAAAGGAAATGCTCCTACTATGTTCGGTATCAATTCTTTTGTGTTGTTTTTCTGGTTCTATTACTTAAGGAAAGGAGGTATAAAGTTTATATCCTTGAAACCTTTTCTGGTTTTATAATCTAAATATAAGGAGGCATTAATAATGGTTAGAAAAAGCTTTCGTGTGTTAGTGTTGTTATCGTTGTTAAGTTTACCTTTTTACGCTTATGCAACGATTGCAGACGCAATTTCACCAAATAGTGTGCAATGGTTCAGCCCTATACATGGAACAGCACAATTCTCAACAACTGCAAGCAGTCCCTATGTAAAAGTTACAGGTATTAAGTACTCTCAGTCTACAATTAATAAGTACTTTGAGTTTTCTGAAATAAATCCACTAGTTCCTAAATATAACGAACTAGAATTTAGAGCTAATACAAGTACATACTGGAATGGTATGGGTACGCTATACTCTAATTTACCTGGTGCTTACAAAGAGTATGATTCAGATGATGTTTCAATTGGATGTTTTCCTGGTTCCGCTTATTCAACTACAACATATTATGGCACACTATACTTGAATAAACGTTCTAATCCCTCTACGTCACCAGTTCTTTTCGAGTCAGAATATGGTTCATGGTATTATATAGATGGAATTCCGGAATTGTACGAAACAATATTTCCCACTTTAAACCACGGAACGGCAAGATCATGGTAACTCCATTAAAAAGAAAGAGGTATGAATATGAAAAGAAAAATTTTCACTGTTTCCCTCATACTGGCTTTAGTTTTTGCGTTTATTAAAGCCCCTATTGCCTCAATGGCAAACATTAGTTATGGTAATAGCCATAAAGACAATGTTAGGGTTTTTGTCGGCGGGAGCAGAAGTCCATTACTATCACTAAAATATAAGGCAGAAAGACATGGATTACTGCAAGAATTATCAAAGGACAGTTTAAATGCAAAGAAAAAATTCACTGCAACAATAGCTTTTAAAGACTTTCAAAGCATTGATGCAGTACAAACATTGCTTGAGAAATATGATGTATCAGCTGTAGGTGCTTGTTATTGGCCAGAAGGTTTTCAGGGTAGAGCCGTAGCGACGTTTGACGAGACAGTAAAACTAAAAGAAACATTAACAACAGAAACTCAAAAAGCATATGCAGGATTTGAGACAGATAAATTGACTGAAGATGAAATTATCGAAAACTATGGAACTGATTTTCCTATTGTTTGGAACAAATTAACTTCGGGTGATTTTAAACTTTTTGCTGTAGATATATATGCTTCACCTGATATTTTAGTAGAAATAACAAAGGAAACATTTGTTGACTTGATAGATGTCCATTATCATACTGCAGCCGAAGAGACTGCTGCCAAGGAAAAACGTTCCATTAACTATATCGTACTTGTTAACAAACCAGATGGGACACTATAGATTTCTCGTTACGTGATCTTTACTGTTTAACCTCGTTATTTAATGCCTATCCCTTCTATCTTTAGGCACCAGGCAATTAAGTTGCCCGGTGTTTTTTTATATAACCTTGAACTAAAAAGAACAAGCTTAGCAACTTGCACCAGGGCTTGCTTTACTAGATTGATAATTACATACACATTCCTGAACAAATGTGGTAAATTGGGGATTAGAAAAGATAAAATAAGACCCTTATACTACAGGAGGGGCAATGAAAAAAAGTAAATTATTAGATGACCTGTATAGTCAATACCGGTACCTAATGTACCACGTTGCCTATGGCATCCTCAAGGATCATAACTCAGCAGAAGATGCTGTCCAAGCAGCTTTTTTAAAGTTGGCAAAAAATAATTATCAAATTAATGAAATTAATTGTAACAAAACCAAGGCCTTCATGGTTATAGTTATTAGAAGCACTGCATTTGATCTTTATAGTAGCAACAATAAGCACCAGAATCTTTCTTATCTCGAAGATCAAATAACAGAGGCTGTAGACAATAATCCTACACCACTGGAGCTAATTATAAGCAATAATACTATTGACACAATAAAGAATACCTTCCAAACCATGAACTCAAAATACGCAGATGTTCTCATATTAAAATATTTCTATGATTATACCAATAAAGAGATTGCAAATCTTTTACTTATATCGGAAGAAAATGTCCGTGTCAGGCTCCATCGAGCAAGAAAAATATTGGTTGCCAGCTTAACAAAGCGAGGTATAGGTCATGAACAAAGACACACTAAATGAACGAGTTTTTGATGAAATTATAAAATATGCCGTTGCAAATAAGATTGAGGAAACTGAATGCCCCAGTGAGGAAGAACTTGCAAAAAAATATACTTTCTCTGCATCATTTGAACAAAAGATGCAGCAATTGTTTGCACAGCAAAAACGTAAGGAAAAGATCGCTCACATGAAACGCACTGCCCTTAAAGTTGCGGCTGGAGTTTTAATATTTCTCTCAATCTCCTTTGTGACAGTAATGAATGTAAGCGCCCTGCGGGTTAATATACTTAATTTTATTAATGAGAAAATGGAGCAATATACTAAAGTTTCAGTAGAACATGAAAGTAAACCTAATACTGAAATGCAGGGTAAAATTATGCCTGCTTATCTGCCAGAAAACTACAATAAAGAATTTTTCTCTGAAAATAAAAGTGGTTACTATTTATGCATATACCAAGACAACAATGGTAACAAAATAATTTTAGAAAAGCTATCTGAGTGGACTACAGCAGGCATTGATAGTGAAGATGCTTACATTGAACAATTAGTAGTTAATGGTCACGCTGCCGAATACTATGAGAAAAATAACAATATCACATTACTTTACAAATATGAAGGAGAAGTATTTCTCTTAAGTGGACCATTATCTAAAAGCGAAATAATTAAAATTGCAGAAAGCATGGGAATACATAAATAAAATTTATTTTAAAAAACAGTAAAATTTTTGTAACGAATTGCCCCCTTTTACCGTTTATATTTTATATAAGGGGTGAAAAACTTATGATTAAAAGGACAAGTGTATTTTTTCTTATTATATCCCTGCTAACAACAAAATTTATTTTGGGAGATAAATTATGAACAGAATTGAACACCCTCAAAATAAGTCCTCTACAAAAAAAGGATTAAACCTTAAATGGGGATACCTTGTATTGTCACTGGCTGTACTGGTAAAAGTCATAGTCTTAGCTGTCGGTCAAATACCAAAAACCAATTTACCTTCTGCGGTAGAAGCTTATGTTTGGGAAGAACCCGGCCGCAAATGGGCTTACGAAAACGATTTGTTTTATGCAGAACCTATCGTTCGAAAACAGGATAGCGTAACATTAACCATTTGGGGTGTTGTTCTTTCTCCCTATGCCACAGAAGTGATTTATTCAGTTGATGGTCTGAAAAATGGTGGGAGCTTTGATATTGTTGCCGTTGATGGCAGGGGTGTATCATCTTATCAAGGTAGCGGTTTAAATTATGATGGCGGTTTTGTTAACACTGTAATAACTTATGCTTTAACTACTGAAACAGCAGAAGAACACACCATCACTCTTTCCTTACCGCAGCGTGGCAACATTTCTGACGGAATTGTGATTAATCTGCAGATTAACCCGCATTCTTATAAGGAATACTATCAGGTAAAAAAACTGGACTATGCAGAAACTATTAATGGCATTACTTTAAAGGTAGACCGTGTTATTTATTCGCCTGTGCAAATCTATCTTGAATACCTGCTAACAGGGGAGGAATTGACAGAGTTTAGCACTAAAAATGCCGTTATCCACAAAAATGAGATTGCCTTGGCAATTGACGGTAAAAAAAGATATCTTAATCCTGCAGCCATCACAAGTGAAATAAACAAAGCAACAAACATGCACTACCTCATTGTTGCCCGCCCAGACATAATAACAGCTGACACAAAATTAGTACTCAATAATGGCAGCTATCCCCCTAGTGCTGATGCTACCATACATACAGCCATCGAAGGACCATGGGAAATTCCGCTGCCGGTGCCTTAAAATAGTTACAGGTTTTAAATGACTTTGATCATGGCTAAAAACAAACTGCACCGCCAATTTTAAGCAATTGGGGTGCAGTTATTTTGTGCTATTCCTCTTTAGTACTCTACGCCTGGTTGGGCTTTAATGCCTGCTGCATAATGGTGCTTAATTTCTTTTATTTCGCTGACAAGATCAGCGGCGTCAATGATGGCATCATGAGCATATCGTCCAGTTAAAACCACATTCACATGTGCTGGACGTTCCCTTAGCATTGCCAATACATCTTCCACCTGCAGCAATTGACAGTAGAGGGCAAAATTAATTTCATCAAAAATTACTAAGTCATACTCACCCGCAAGTAAGGCTTCCCGCCCTTGGGCAAAGATATTAGCTGCATCAGCCAGATCCTCTTGGTCAAAATCACCTATTTTGCGTAGCTGGCTGCGTTCTGATTGGACCACCGTCATATTAGGCAAAAATTTACGAATTCCTTGAATTTCTCCATAGGTGGGGTCACTTTTGCGAAATTGAACCATAAAGATTTTCTCTCCATGCCCGCTGGCGCGCAGTGCTAAACCAAGGGCTGAAGTTGTTTTCCCCTTGCCGTTACCAGTGTAAACCATTACAATGCCTTGTCTGCTAGCCATAAGATCACACCTCTTTGTTATTTCTATTAGAGCAATATTCGTTGATTAGTAAAGTTATCCCTTCCTGCAGATGGCTTTTTGGCCAATATCATGGCGATAGTGAGCAGCGGCAAAGCTGATGGCCTCCACTGCCTGATAAGCCTTAGCAAGGGCAGCAGCCAGCTCGTCAGCCCAGGCAGTGACACCCAGTACGCGGCCACCGGCTGTGACAATCTGTCCGTCAATCTCAGCAGTCCCGGCATGGAACACAGATACATCTGGCAGCTTAGCCGCCTCCTCTAAGCCGGAAATAACCTTACCCTTCTCATAGGCTAAAGGATAACCGCCGGAAGCCATGACAACACAGGCGGCATGATTATCGTACCACTCGATGGTCGTGTTTGCCAAATCATTATTAATTACCGCCAGCATAATGCTGCAAAGATCTGTTTTTAAGCGTGGTAATATTACCTGGCATTCCGGATCACCAAAACGTACATTATATTCCAGCACTTTGGGGCCCTTTTCCGTAATCATTAACCCGGCATATAAGACACCCTTAAAAATAATACCTTCTGCCCGCAGGCCAGTAATGGTTGGCTGTAAAACTTCCCGTTCCACTTGTGCCAGTAATTCCTTTGTCAAAACTGGTGCCGGCGAATATGCCCCCATGCCACCTGTATTGGGACCCTGATCATGATCATAGGCTGCTTTATGGTCCTGGGAAGAAGCCATGGGAATAGTAGTGTTACCATCGCTAAAAGCCAAGACAGTGACTTCTTCTCCTGCCAAGAATTCTTCTATAATGATCCTTGAGCCAGCAGAGCCGAATTCTGCCTCCACCAGCATCCGTTTGACAGCGGCCGCCGCCTCTGCCAGGGTAGCGGCCACCACCACTCCTTTTCCTGCCGCCAATCCATCTGCTTTAATCACAATGGGAGCCTGCTGCGAATAAAGATAGTCCAGGGCTTCTTTTACATCGGTAAAGCTTTTGCTTTCTGCTGTCGGAATATGATACTTTTCCATGAGCTCTTTGGCAAAGACTTTACTGCCTTCCAACTGCGCTGCCCTTTTTTGCGGGCCGAAAATTCTGAGCCCGGCCGCCATAAAGGCATCCACAATGCCCGCGGTCAAGGGAGCCTCCGGCCCCACCACCGTTAGATCAATTTCTTCTTTGCGGGCGAAATCTACTAAAGCAGTAATATCGTCCGCCGCAATGGGTACACATTCAGCTACCTGGCTGATACCAGCATTGCCGGGAGCACAATAAACTTTATCTACCTGCGGACATTGTTTTATTTTCCAAGCCAGGGTATGTTCGCGTCCGCCGCTGCCTACCACTAAAACTCGCATAATCTCCCCTCCCTTAACTTTAATGCCGGAAATAACGCACTCCCGTAAACATCATGGCCAGTCCCTTTTCATTGCAAACCTCGATGGAATCCTGATCTTTGACCGAGCCGCCGGGTTGTACTATGGCCGTCACTCCTGCCTCTACCGCCACCTCCACTGTATCCTGGAAGGGGAAGAAGGCATCTGAGGCCAGTACACTGCCGCAAGCCTTTTCTCCTGCCTGTTCAATGGCAATACGAGCCGCACCTACCCGGTTCATCTGACCGGCACCAATACCAATGGTCTGCCCATTTTTCACTAAAATAATGGCATTAGACTTAACATGCTTAACTACTTTCATGCCAAAGACCATATCTGCCACTTGTTGTGCCGTTGGTTGAACGTCGGTTACAGTTTTCCAAGCTGTAGAGCTAATGGGAGTTTGATCTAAAGTTTGTATTAATAAACCGCCCGATACTTTTTTAACATCTACCTCCGCCCGTTTCTCTGGCAGTGGTGATAGTAAGATACGCACATCTTTTTTGCGGGTTAAAATTGCTAAGGCCTCTTCCTCATATGCTGGCGCGATAATGACTTCTAACAATATTTCACTCATCTTTTGGGCTGTAGCTAAATCTACTTTGCGGTTAAGGGCCACAATGCCGCCAAAAATGGAAACAGGATCGGCTTCATAAGCGCGTTTGTAAGCGGTAAAAAGATCCGCAGCTACGGCAATACCGCAAGGGTTAGCATGTTTAACAGCCACAGCCGCCGGCTCAGAAAACTCCTGTACCATTTCCCAGGCTGCATTTAAATCGTTTAAATTATTAAAGGAAAGAGCTTTACCATGAAGCTGCCGGGCACTGGCCACGGCGCCGGCTCCTGCCTGTGGTTCACAGTAAAAGGCTGCAACTTGTCTGGGGTTCTCCCCATAGCGCAAATCCTGTACTTTAGTATAGGGCAGCACCATGGTGGGAGCAAAACGTGGTGCATTCGCCATTTGCTGATAAAGCCACTGAGAAATAAGGGCATCATATTCCGCAGTGTGACTAAAGGCCTCCACTGCCAATTGGTAGCGCGTAGCTTCACTGAGCTCACCTTTTGTTTTCATTTCCATTAAGACTGACTCATAACGGGCTGGATTGACTACCACCGTAACATGTTTGTAATTCTTGGCCGCTGAGCGCACCATGGTAGGTCCGCCAATATCAATATTTTCAATGGCCAGATCCATTGTGACATCTTTTTTGGCGATAGTTGCCGCAAAAGGATATAAATTTACAGCCACTAAATCTATGGGCATAATTTCATGCTCAAGCAATTGTTGTCTATGACTTGCCAAATCACGGCGGGCTAAAATGCCACCATGAACAAAGGGATGTAACGTTTTTACCCGGCCATCGAGAATCTCCGGAAAACCTGTAATTTCGCTGACACTGCGTACCGGCACCCCTGCCGCTGCCAGTGTTTTTTGTGTACCCCCGGTTGAAACTATGGTAAACCCTTGTTCCACCAACCCTGTGGCAAAATCAACTATACCGGTTTTATCAGAGACGCTTAAAAGTGCATATTTAGTTATCATTAATAAGACACCTTCTTCCTTCCAGCTTAATTTTTCCCCGTACACAGAGATCGATGGCTTGCGGATACAGACGATGCTCCAGTTCGTGAATCCTTTGCTGCAGGCTTTCCATTGTGTCATGATCATTGATTGTCAGCGCTTCCTGCAATATTATGGGACCGGTGTCCATACCTTCATCAACAAAATGTATTGTACAGCCAGTTACTTTAACACCATACGCCAAGGCATCAGCCACACCATGCGCACCGGGAAAAGCCGGCAGCAGTGAGGGATGGATATTCATAATCTGCCTTGGATAGGCTGCCACAAAATATGGTGTAAGCAAACGCATAAACCCGGCTAAAACCACTAAATCAATTTGCATGGCCTGTAAATATGTAACCAGAGCCCCATCGTATTCCTCCCGGGTAGAATATTCAGCAGGCAAAAAACATTTTGTGGGTACATTGCTTGCTGCTGCCCGTTTTAAAGCAAAAGCATCTAGCTTGTCACTAATTACTAGGGTCACAGCTGCTCCTGTGATTGCCCCACTTTCCACAGCATCCAAAATGGCCTGCAGATTGCTGCCATTACCTGATGCCAAAACAGCAATTTTCTTCATCCTTATCTCTCCTCAGGTGGCTATTTTATTTGCACACCATTACGCTTAACTACTTTACCCAAACATAGAGGAGTTTCCCCGGCCTGCCGCAGCAGCTCAACAGCCGCTGCTTGATCCTCTGAAGGCACAATTAAGACAAAACCTATCCCCATATTAAACGTACGAAACATCTCCGACTGCGTGACAGAACCTACTTCTTGAATTAAAGTAAACACGGCCGGCGGCTCCCAGGCATCTGTATTTAGGCATACGCCTAAACCAGCTGGCAAAACCCGTGGGATATTTTCTAGCAAGCCGCCGCCAGTGATATGAGCCATGCCAAGCACATTAATTTCGGCTAAAAGCGCTAAGATAGCTGGCACATATATTCTAGTGGGCGTTAGTAGCTCTTCGCCCAATGTTTTATCAAACTCAGGCCGATACATCTGTGGCTGCCAACCCGCTTTTTCCAGCAGTATTTTTCGTGCCAGTGAAAAGCCATTGCTATGGAGCCCTGTGGAAGGTAGACCAATAACCACATCTCCTTGCTTGATTTTGCTGCCATCAACAAGCTGTGTCCGCTCCACCACGCCCACAGCAAAGCCTGCCAAATCATATTCGCCCTCTGGGTAAAAACCAGGCATTTCCGCGGTCTCGCCACCGATGAGGGCGCAGCCAGCCAAACGGCAGCCTGCGGCTACGCCGCTCACAATGGCGGCTACCTTGTGGGGCTGCAGTTTACCTACGGCTAAATAATCAAGAAAAAATAGCGGTTCTGCGCCCTGTACCACAATATCATTAACGCACATGGCTACTGCATCTTGTCCCACAGTATCATGCTTATCCATCAGAAAAGCTATTTTTAATTTCGTGCCAACACCATCAGTCCCTGAAACTAAGACGGGTTCTTTATAATTTCCCTTAAGAGCAAATAACCCGCCGAAGCCGCCAATGTCAGTTAATACTTCCGGACGCAAGGTGGAACGTACATGCTCACGCATTAAGCGTACCGCTTCATTGCCGGCATCAATATCCACACCCGCTTCTTTATAGGTGTTTGTCACAGCCAGGGCACCCCCCATCTCTATTCAGTTCTAAAGCGGAATTGCCTATCTCTATCGGATAGCGGCCATTAAAGCAAGCTGTACAAAAACCATCCTTTGGTAAATTGAGGCACTCCAACATCCCTTCTTCACTTAAAAAGCCCAAATAATCCGCACCAATGGCATCTTTCATTTCTGTCACACTCATCCGGGCTGCCATTAACTCCCCCTGTGAGGATGTATCGATGCCATAAAAACAAGGGGAAACAATGGGGGGAGAACTAATGAGGAGATATATTTCTTTAGCACCGGCACGACGTAGTAATTCAATAATACGGACAGAAGTGGTCCCGCGGACGATGGAATCATCCACCATCACCACGCGTTTACCCTCCACAATCTGCCGCACTGCATTTAGTTTAAGCCTTACTCCCAAGGTACGAATCTCCTGGGAGGGCTGAATAAAAGTACGTCCAATATAACGGTTTTTAATAAAACCCATTTCATAGGGCAGCCTAACTGTTCAGCCACGCCGGAAGCAGCGGAAAGGGATGAATCGGGCACACCCGTTACCATATCAGCAGCCAGCGGATGCTCTTCGGCCAAGCGGCGTCCCAGGCGTTTGCGTACTAAATGGACATTGCGGCCATGAATGTTACTATCCGGTCTGGCAAAATAGATATATTCAAAAACACATAAGGCTTGCTGTGCCGGTGGGGCAAAAGTTTCAGAATGCAGGCCATTTTTGTCAATAACAACTAATTCTCCGGGCGCTATATCCCGCACAAAATCTGCACCAACTGTATCAAAGGCACATGTTTCTGAACTAAGCACATAACCATGCGCCATCTTTCCTAAAGATAATGGTCGAATACCGTGGGGGTCCCGGACACCCACAAGCCTATCCGGCGTCATCATAATATAGGTATAAGCACCACGCAGAGAGGACAGTGATTTCTTGATAGCTTTGACAATATCTGTTTCACCGGAGCGGGCAATCAGATGGGCAATTATTTCACTGTCAGCAGTAGTTTGAAAAATTGTTCCCTCTTCCTCTAATTGTGAGCGCAGTTGAGTTCCATTAATTAGATTACCATTATGTGCAATGGCTAAGTGACCATTGCGATAACGTATTACCAGTGGCTGTGCACTAATTAAACCGATATCCTTGGCAGCATAGAGCACATGTCCCACCGCCAGCTGACCCTGCAGCTGCTTAAATTTATTGTCTTGAAAGACTTCCGCAACTAAGCCCATGCCCTTCTCGCATTTAATGTTTTTACCGTCGGAAATAGCGATCCCAGCGCTTTCCTGACCGCGATGCTGCAAAGCATATAGTCCGTAATAAGTTAGCTGAGCCACATCACTGCTCGGTGCATAGATGCCAAAGACACCACACTCTTCGTGCATTTTTTCTGCCGCAAAGTCGCCTACTTCATGGCGCATGGAATAGCCTCCTGCCATGCCTTTTTCAGCTGCCTGAGGGGAAGTTTAAGCTGTGTTAATCCGTCCACCGCTACCTCCATATTTGTGCCACCGGTTTGTCCCAATTCAGCAGCAGAAACGCCGTTTTGAGCCGCCAACTCCAAGAGTGTACTTAAATTTTCCGGGGAGACACTAATTAGCACCCGGGACTGACTCTCACCAAAAAGCAGACTATCGAGCCGTAAGCCGTTGGCAGTTAAAGCAATGGTTGCACCAATTCCATTAGCAAAACCACATTCTGCTAAAGCCACCGCCAAACCACCTTCCGATAAATCATGGGCTGAGTTAACTAAGCCTTGTTTGATAGCGGCCAGCACCACCTTCTGCAGCGTTTTTTCCTTCTTCATGTCTAAGGCAGGGGGTTGTCCCTGTACTCGCTGATGAATAGCGGCTAAATATTCACTGCCCCCCAGCTCATTATAAGTATCGCCTAAGAGTACCACCACATCACCGGCCGCTTTAAAAGCAGGTGTGCAGTGCTGCTTTACATCATCGAGTAAACCCACCATACCCACAACGGGCGTGGGATAAATTGCTTCACCATTGGTTTCATTATAAAAAGAAACATTACCACCGGTTACGGGTGTATTTAGTGCTCGACATGCTTCACCCATTCCTGCTACGGCCTGGCGGAATTGCCAGAAGATCTCCGGTTCTTCCGGATTACCAAAGTTCAAACAGTTTGTGATAGCCAATGGTTCCCCGCCACTGCAGACCACATTACGCGCCGCTTCTGCTACAGCTATTTTTCCGCCCACATAAGGGTCTAAATAGGCATAACGGGCATTACAGTCGGTAGACATGGCCAAACCTTTATTAGTGCCGCGAATACGTAATACTGCGGCATCGGCACCGGGCAGAACCACTGTTGAAGTTCGAACCATATAATCATACTGCTGCCAAACCCATTCTTTACTGGCAATATTGGGAGCAGCCAAGAGCTGCAAAAGTACCTGGTTGGCGTCTTCTACGTCAGGTAGAGTTTGCAGATCCAATTTCGCAGTTGTTTGCAGATAGGCTGGTTCCTGATAAGCAGGACAATAAACGGGTGCATCTTCTGCTAAACTGTGGGCCGGTACTTCAGCTACCACTTTGCCACCCTGGTGGACACGCAGGATACCGTCACTGGTAACAAATCCAATGGTGGTGGATGTTAAGCCCCAACGCTTAAAGGTAGCGTGTACCTTTTCCTCTTTTTCTGGGGTCACCACCATTAACATTCTTTCTTGCGATTCTGAAATCATGATTTCATAGGGAGTCATCCCTTCTTCGCGGCAGGGAACACGGTCTAACACAATCTCTAGGCCTGAGTTACCGCGGCTTGCCATCTCTGAAGTGGCACAGGTTAGGCCAGCTCCGCCTAAATCCTGAATACCCACCACATCATCATTGTTAATTAGCTCCAGGCAGGCTTCCAAGAGCAGCTTTTCCATGAAAGGATCCCCTACTTGCACTGCCGGACGTTTTTCTTCCGAGGCTTCACTTAATTCTTCTGAGGCAAAAGTCACGCCATGCATCCCATCCCGTCCGGTACGGGCACCTACCAATATTACCGGATTTCCTATTCCTGTGGCCTTACCCAGTTTAATTTTATCTGTTTCCAAAAGTCCTACGCACATGGCGTTAACAAGTGGATTGCCCTGATAACTCGGGTCAAAATAAACTTCGCCAGCCACAGTGGGGATACCAATACAGTTGCCGTAACCGGCAATGCCGGCCACCACCCCGTCAAGGATATAGCGTACATGGGCATCATCTAAGGTGCCGAAGCGTAAAGAGTTAAGGGAAGCAATGGGGCGCGCACCCATGGTGAAAATATCGCGGATAATACCACCCACACCAGTGGCAGCACCTTGATATGGTTCTATGGCAGAGGGATGATTATGCGACTCAATTTTAAAGCAAACAGCAAGGCCATCACCTATATCGACAATACCAGCATTTTCCCCAGGGCCCTGCAGCACCCTTTCCCCTTCTGTAGGAAATGTGCGCAAGGTGTCTTTGGAGTTTTTATAGGAACAATGCTCAGACCACATCACACTATACATGCCTAATTCCACATAATTGGGCTCGCGGCCGAGTATTTCTACTATCATCTTAAATTCATCATCTTTTAACCCCATGTTGCGCCAATCTTCGGGTCTCATAAACGGCTCCCCTCCCAGTGTTTCAATATTGAGTCAAAAATCATTAATCCATCCTCGGAGCCAAGAATCGCTTCGCCAGCGCGTTCCGGATGGGGCATCATTCCCAGCACATTCTTGTTAGCATTGCAAACACCGGCAATATTGTAAACTGAACCATTGGGATTGGCCGTATCAGATACTTCACCTTGCTCGGTGGCATAGCGGAAAATTATCTGCCCATTTGACTCTAATTGGCGTAAGGTTTCATTATCTACATAATAATTGCCTTCACCATGGGCGATGGGAATTTTAAGCAGACGCCCCCGCTCAATCGTCTCTGTAAAAGGCGTCTCATAGTTTTCCACTTTGAGGTGTGTAAACTGGCAGCGGAACTGTAAAACTGTATTACGATACAATGCCCCCGGTAGTAGACCGGCTTCCACCAGTACTTGAAAACCATTACAAATACCAATAACTAAACCACCACGAAGGGCGAATTCCTTTACTGCTTTCATCACCGGTGAAAAGCGGGCAATGGCACCACAGCGCAAGTAGTCACCATAGGAGAAACCTCCCGGCAGGATTATACAATCGTAACCAGTTACGCTTTCCTCCTGGTGCCAGACATAATCCACCGGCTGTTTAATAACATCCTTGACTAAATGGTAGGCATCCAAATCACAGTTAGAGCCAGGAAAAACAACCACTCCAAACTTCATGGCTAAACCTCCACCAGGGTAAAAGTATAGTCTTCAATCACCGTATTGGTTAACAAGCGCTCACACATTTCCTCTACCTGTTTGTGGGCAGCTTCACGGTTATTTTCTGCCAGCGTCACTTCCAGATACTTACCAACCCGTACATGCTCCACATTATTGTACCCTAGGGAACCGAGCGCTTTTTCCACTGCTTGTCCCTGTGGATCCAAAACGCTTTGTTTAAGCAAAACTTTAATTTGCGCCTTTAACATTGTTTTCCTCCCGTCAAGCTATGTTAGTTTACTCTTGATACCCTTTAGCCGTCAGATATTGTTTCCAACCCACGTTAGCCAGGTTTTCTGCTTTAGCTTCCACCTGCTGCCGCATTTTCTCTTTATAACTAAGCATTTGCGCGCGCAGTGTTTCGTCTGCGGTGGCTAAAATCTGCACCGCCAGCAAGCCGGCGTTTTTGGCACCATTAATGGCTACGGTAGCCACAGGGATACCGGCAGGCATCTGCACCATGGAATATAAAGAATCCGCACCGCCTAAAGTTTTTGTTAAAATGGGAACACCAATTACCGGTAAGGCGGTAAAAGCGGCAACCACACCGGCTAAATGGGCAGCTCCCCCTGCTCCAGCAATAATAACACGCATGCCACGCTCGGCAGCTGTCTGGGCAAACTGTTCCACCCGTGCCGGTGTACGGTGGGCAGACATTACTGCTAATTCGTAATCCACCTTAAACTCTTCCAAGATTTCTGCGGCTGCTCTCATTACCGGTAAATCGGAATCGCTCCCCATAATGATCCCTACCAAAGGTGCTGCGGTCATCGTAAGTGCCTCCCTTTTGCTCAGATGAATTTACCATAGTAAGCCTTCCTCAGATAGGAAAAGATAGCGATTCAAGGTTAATATAATTTCCTATCCGCTAGGGAAAGATGCAGGGGCCGTAATCATACGACCCCTGCATTCTTTAAAGTAAAAAGTGTGCCTGTCAACGCCGGGCTATTTTTGACCGAATCGCCGGTTAAAAATTG
>JAAZJT010000110.1 GCA_012800215.1 Bacillota bacterium
ATAATTACCTAAATCATTAGTAATTACTGTGTTCAAAATACCGCCCATGGCAATATAGGCACCTGCAAGGATGGCAAGCACCCTAAGCGGCGTTAAAGTAATAGCTGCCTTCTTCTCCGCTGCACCAGCACAGCTTTTAGCAATATCGGCAGGAGAGTTACAAATAATCGGTTCAACTGCCAGGACTGTTCCTGTGCCTATGTTTAGTTCCACGCTACTAAGATCAAGATACTGCTTTTCTTTCTTTTCTGTGCTGCTTTCTGGCGTCACAAACTTGCTAATATGCATTTAACTCCTCCTCATCTGCTGTATCCAATACTATGTTTATTTGTTATATTCTTCACAATTTGACATATTTCCTCCTTAAAGCCGAATATTGCCACTGCTAAAACAACTTCTAATGCAAAAAAGAGTGCTAAGCCCTGCTTAGACACTCTTTAAGCAATTAAATTAAGCTGTACATTTCAGCCATTCTTCCAATTTAGCCTTTTCAACGTGCAGTTCATCACCTTTGCGTACTGCAGGGATAGAACCATTCTTAATCAGCATCAATGTTTTACTATGACTGATGTTCAGGTAGCTTGCCACCATAGCTACTGTTAATAAATCAGGATATTCTTCAAGGTTCTTTTCCTCTGCTGCATAGTCTGGCACTTCCGGAGCTGTTTCTATATTAATAACTGGTTGTTCCTCAGCTTCCACAATTTCAGGCTGTAAGGAATAGCCAAGATTGAGTTCCATAATACGCTTACAATTTTCCCGTTGTTCTTGCGTACAGCCAATCTCTTCAGCTTCTGCCCGGCTTAAAGTCTTGGCAAAAGCTCCGGCACTGCAAAACATTACCCAGCCATTTAGACCTTGATACTCACGCCATTGAGGACATTTTACCAAGTTTTCCATTTTGGCACCCCTTCCGTATTAATGTAGTTATAACCTGTTTTGGAATAATCCATGCAGTACACGCCAGCTTTTTTTCTCTTGCGTATGCGGTTTTAGATAGATATTCCAATAAGCTGTAGCTACAAAGAAGATACCACCAATCATATTGCCAATAGTAACGGGGAGTAAATTCTTTAAAAAGAATCCAGACCAAGTTAACCCTTCCAAAACAGCGGGACTATTTGCAACTAAAGCTTCCTGTCCCGACAGAAAAATTCCCATGGGCACAAAGTACATATTGGCTACAGAGTGTTCAAGGCCCATAGCAACAAAAGCCGTGACGGGAATCATTATACCGAGAATCTTGCCAAATGCGTCTTTGCCGGCCATTGATAACCATACAGCCAAACAGACAAGCCAGTTGCAAAGGATACCGCGTACCAATGCTTCTGAGAAAGAAAGATTAACCTTACCACTGGCAACACTAAGTGCCTTCAGCCCAACGGCACCACCATTAAATTTCCAGATGCCTGAATAATAAACTAATGAAGCCACAAGCACAGCACCTACGAAGTTAAAAATATAAACATTAATCCAGTTATTTAAAACTTGTTTAATGGTAATTTTCTTATCCAAAAGCCCCGTTGTCATCACTAAATTGTTACCGGTAAAAAGTTCTGCACCGCCAAGGATAACCAAAATTAGCCCCAGCGAAAAGACCATCCCGCCGACTAAACGCGTTAGTCCGTCACCAATATAATTACCTAAATCATTAGTAATTACTGTGTTCAAAATACCGCCCATGGCAATATAGGCACCTGCAAGGATGGCAAGCACCCTGAGCGGCGTCAAAGTAATAGCAGCTTTTTTCACTGCTGCACCAACACAGCTTTTAGCAATATCGGCAGGAGAGTTACAGACAACCGGTTCAACTGTTGGAACTGCTCCTGTACCAATATTTAATTCCATACTACCAAGACACTGTTTTCTTTTTTCTTCTGTACAGCCTATCTGAGCAAGAAATTGTGGATTAACTGGTCTATTAAAGGCTGCCAGCTCACAATAAGAAATACCGCCAGAGATAGAGTCATACTCCTGCCAAAACTGACACTTTGTGGACATATCTTTTCACCCCTTTAAATATAGTCACTAATAACTAGTGCAATTATTGTGCCAACTTTAAAGGAGTAAAAATAATGTTTTCTTGCCCGAGATGCAAGTTTGTGTCAAATTTGTTACCTATTTACGTCACTACGCGAACTCTATTGTGTCATTTTCTAGTCATCTTTGCGACAAAAAAATGCTAGCCGCCTAAAACGGTTAGCATTTGTGTCATCTATTTTATTTTATAATACCTTGCAGTATTAATTGCAATAACTCTGGCACCACTTGTTCCTGGTTTTCCATGGGCCAGAAAATATCAGTTGTGCTTAGATTATGTATCATAGCTAAAATTGCTGCTGCCGCTATTTCCACACGATGCGGGCGAAATTCACCTTGCGTAATACCTTCATGAAGAATAGTGACATATCTGTACTTCAATTGTTTCAAAGATTGAACCAATTGAAAAGCATGCCCCTGTATAGGGCGCCGTGAAAATTCAGTTTCTTCCCTAAAAAGGTTGTATAAAATTTTCATTTTGCCTCGCACTGCAGTATAATGTGCTTCCACCATGGCTGCCAGTCGTTGCTGGCTTGTCCCCCCTGCTGAGCGAGAAGCTTCATCTATAATTTCAGTAATCTCGCCAATGATAGCCAAAAAAGTTTGTAATACCAGTTCCTGTTTATTTTCAAAATACAAATAAACAGTACCTTTGGCAACCCCTGCCATTGCTGCCACCTTATCGATGGTTACTGTTCCGCTCTCCTCCAACAAGTGACGGCATGCTGCTAAAATTGCTTCACGTTTATCATCCAACTCGATCCCTCCGCAATAAACTAATATTATTCTACCACAGTTAGGTGAAAAACTTTAAGGGATTATCACTATTTTGACGAATTTATCCATTAAAAGGAACAGTATGAAACACAAAAAATAATGACAGGGCGTCTTTCCCCTGTCATCTGATATTTTCCTGGCGAAATTCTTCAGCAATTTTGGCTATTACCTTTTTCTCAATTCGTGAGACATAAGAACGGGAAATACCGAGGCTTTTTGCTATTTCCTTTTGCGTTTGCCTGCGCCCCAACGGGAGGCCAAAGCGCAATGCCAATACGGTACGTTCCCGGCTTTTGAGTTTACGTATTACTTCATACAGTTTTGCCTCAAGCAGCTTTTTATCAACTTCCTCCAAAACCTCTTCCGCATCTGTGCCTAAAATATCTAGTAAAGTAATTTCATTGCCTTCCTTGTCCGTGCCGATGGGATCATATAGTAAGACTTCTGCTTTTCGTTTTGTAATTGCACGGATATGCATTAAAATTTCATTTTCAATGCAACGAGCGGCATAAGTTGCTAAACGAGTTCCTTTATTTCCCTTAAAAGAATCAATGGCTTTAATTAAACCAACTGTACCGATGGAAATAAGATCTTCCTGATCTTCTCCTGTATTTTCAAACTTTTTAATGACATGTGCTACCAGTCGCAAATTTCTCTCAATCAAAACGCTGCGGGCCTCAGGGTCACCTTCATGTAGCCTTTGTAAATATACTTTCTCCTCCTCTGATGAAAGCGGCTGGGGAAATGAATTATTGTTTAGGTAAGAAACAAGTAAGGTGACCCCCCGAACAACTGCCGCCACAACCGTAATGATTGGAATCAAAAAATAAGCACCCCCTACCGAGATGTCAATCATTACTATTGTATGCATCTATGGAGGGAATTGTGTTCAGTAGAGACAATTATTTATTCATTTTCTAAATATAATTGCGCAATTTGCGTCATAATTTGGCCAAAAATACGGGAAGCAGTAGCTTGATTCCCTCGCCATTCTTCAAGAAAAACTACCGCCACAAGTTTATGTCTGTTTATTTCTACAAAGCCGGCAAACCAAGAGTGGCTGATACCCTCCCGGCCGGTCTCGGCAGTACCCG
>JAAZJT010000111.1 GCA_012800215.1 Bacillota bacterium
AATTTTTTATTAATATGAAATTCTTCATCCGCTGGAGTTAAAACTTCACTCTCATCAATATAATCAACACCAAGGGCTTCAAGAATCTGTGCTTCTACAAAATGACCTATGCGTGCCTTGGCCATAACAGGTATAGTAACTGCATCCATGATGCGCTGAATAACATCGGGATCAGCCATTCTAGCAACACCGCCAGCATCACGAATATCAGCCGGTACACGTTCCAGGGCCATAACTGCCACTGCGCCGGCTTCCTCAGCTATTTTTGCTTGTTCCGGCGTCGTTACATCCATAATTACGCCTTTTTGCATTTGTGCCAGGCCTTCCTTTACTTGAAAAGTAGCTTGTTCTGCCATCCAACTTACCCCTTTCGACTCGTCCTATATTTCTGCTCACCTGCTTTACAAGTGAGTTTATTAGATAAATAGTTAGATTAATTTCTTATTTTACTACACTTTTCCAATAAGAACAAGTAATGCTACAGCGTAAATGTAGTCTTTAAAGCTGTTTTTTGCTTGAAACGCTCTTCAGCCAGTTCAATTAATTTTATCAATAACTCAGCAAAGGAAACACCTGTAGCCTCCCAAAGTTTGGGGTACATACTAATGGTGGTAAAACCAGGGAGTGTGTTAATTTCGTTAACCCAAATTTCTTTACTTTCATCATTAACGAAAAAATCCACCCTTGCCAGGCCCGCACAATCTAAAACTTTAAATGTTTGTACGGCTAATTGGCGTACTTTTTCACTTATTTCCGGTGCCAGCTCAGCAGGGATTACTAAAGCAGAACGTTCATCAAGATATTTTGCTCTGTAATCATAAAAATCATTACAGGGAATAATTTCTCCCGGCAACGAAGCCATAGGTTCATCATTACCTAGTACACTACATTCAATCTCCCGTCCTACCAGTGTTTTTTCCACCACGACACGCCGGTCATATTGCAGCGCATCCTCTACTCCCCTGACCAGTTGCGGCCGGTTATATACTTTACTAATGCCTACACTGGAACCTAAATTAGCCGGCTTAACAAAGCATGGGTAGCCCAGTTTTTCCTCTATTCTTGTTATAAGAGTATTTTGTTCCTTTTGCCACATATTATTTGTAAACCAGAGATATTCGCCCACAGGTAGCTTAAATGCCTGTAGTACTGCTTTCATCAGTATTTTATCCATACCAACGGCTGATCCTGTAACTCCCGCCCCAACATAAGGCAGTTGGGCCATTTCCAACAATCCCTGTACCGTTCCGTCTTCGCCATATGTACCATGCAAAACGGGGAAAACTACATCAATAGTAACTGTGTCGCCAGCCAGCTCACCATCAAGAATATAAAGTCCTTTTATTTCCGGATCAGCAAGAATAGTAACTCGATTACCATTTAATTGCCATGATCCTTCCTTTGTAATAAAAACAGGTAAGACTTCATAACCGGGTATATTTCTTAACCCATTCATGATTGCTTCAGCAGAACGCAGTGAAACTTCATGTTCTCCTGAACGACCGCCATATAATACCGCAATTTTTTTATTCATCTTTCCCCTCCGTGAAAACTTGTACTGCAGTGTATTCACTATTGCCATGAAGTGTGAAAGTAGGATAAAGAGCAAGCGCAATGCGCTTGCTCTTTATTATTTGCGCAGTATCAATATTATTCTTCTGCCTGCCGGGCTTTAGCCTCAGCAATTACTTGTTCGGCAATATGCGCAGGCACTTCATCGTAATGATCAAACTTCATACTGAAAAAGCCGCGCCCTTGTGTCATTGAGCGTAAATCAATTGCATACTTCAGCATTTCTGCCTGGGGCACATGAGCTTTAATAATCTGCTTGCCCTGATTAGAGTCCATTCCCAAAATGCGACCGCGACGGCTGTTCATATCACCCATAATATCGCCCATAAACTGCTCAGGAACGGTAACTTCTACATGCATAATCGGCTCTAACAAAACAGGATTAGCCTGTTCCATCCCTTTCTTAAAAGCAAGATGTGCTGCAATTTTAAAAGCCATTTCTGAAGAGTCCACACTGTGATAAGAACCGTCATAAAGGCTTGCTTTTATATTAACTACCGGGTAGCCAGCCAGTACACCACTTTCTAAAGCTTCCCGCAACCCTTTTTCCACAGCTGGAATATATTGACGGGGCACAGCACCGCCAAAAATTTTATCCACAAACTCAAACTCTTCGCCATTAGTAAGTGGTTCAAATTCAATCCAGACATGACCATATTGACCGCGGCCACCAGATTGTTTTTTATGTTTCCCTTCTACTTTGGCTGTACCACGAATTGTTTCTTTATATGGTATTCTGGGTAAAGTAAGCTCAACTTCTACGCCAAATTTTTTAGCCAGTTTACTGGTGATAATTTCGAGGTGCAGCTCACCCATCCCAGAGATTAAAGTTTGCTTTGTTACTGTGTCGCGCTCCATGCGGAAAGTGGGATCTTCTTCTAAAAAGCGAGCCAAGCCTGTAGCTACTTTGTCTTCTTCTCCTTGTTTTTTCGGTTCTACAGCAAATGTTGTCACCGGTTCAGGGAATTCAATTGGCGGGAAAACTGTACGTATTTGTTTTTCGCCTAAAGTATCCCCCGTTGTTGTTAGCTGCAATTTAGCTACAGCTGCAATATCACCCGCAGGAACCTTCTCTACATTAATCTGATTTTTGCCCTGCATCGTAAAAATTTGGCCCAGTCGTTCTTCTTTACCTTTATTGGCATTATAAATTTGACTATCATTTTGTAAAGTACCGCTATAAACTTTAAAATATGATATTTTACCAACAAAGGGATCGGCAAATGTTTTAAAGACAAGGGCAGAAATAGGGCCGTCTGCAGTAATTTTTTGCTCTACTTCTTCCCCGGTTTCCGGATGTTTGCCTTTGGCAAAACCGATATCGGCTGGAGAAGGGAAAGCAGTAGCAATAGTATCTAATAAAGGTTGAATACCTAAATTGGCTGTGGCAGCACCACACATTACTGGTACTATTTTGCCCGTTAATGTACCTTTTCTTAAACCTGTGTTAACTTCCTCATCTGTTAAAGCTTCACCTTCTAAATATTTTAACAGTAAGTCATCATCACTTTCTGCAACTGCTTCAATGAGCTTTTCACGGTATTCTTCTACGTCTGACAGCATTTCCGCAGGGATCTCTCCCTCGGTCAGTTTTTTCCCGTCACTACTAAAATTAATAGCTTTCATCTTTATCAGATCGATGACACCTTTAAAAGATGCTTCAGAACCAATCGGTAACTGCACAGGCACTACATTGAGACCGAAAAATTCTTGCAGCTGTGCAAATACTTTACTAAAGTTTGCATTTTCTTTATCCATTCTATTAACAAATACCAGTCTTGGCAGGCCGTTATTATCTGCCTCCTGCCAAACCTGTTCAGTCCCCACTTCTACCCCTGCAGTGGCTGAAACAACAACTACAGCAGCATCGGCGACACGTAGTGCGCTGGCTACATCACCTACAAAGTCAAAGTAACCAGGTGTATCGAGCAAATTAATTTTGATACCGTTCCATTCTACTGGTGCTAGAGAAGTAGTAATAGTAATCTTTCTTTTAATCTCTTCTGCATCAAAGTCTGTCGTAGTTGTACCTGCATCTACTTTCCCTAAGCGACTGATTGCGCCTGAAGTATAAAGCATCGCTTCAACCAGGGACGTCTTTCCGGCGCCACCATGGGAAATAAGAGCGACGTTGCGAATTTTTTCTGTAGGATAAATTTTCACGCCAATGCCTCCTTTGAGCTTTACCAGAAAATAAATCAATAAAATAAAATTTTGTATAGAGCAATGCATACTTCGACTTCTACGCTGTCAAATCCTTCTCAAGTAGTTAATATTTCTCTTGGGCCGCCTTTTTATGTCATTCTGCTTATTTTTCTGGTAACTGCGTGCTTTTAGCGCAAAAAATGCTTTTTTCCTTTTTAAAATTTTTTTTAATTTAAAGGCAAGCAGAATTCCTGCTTGCCTTTTACTGTCATTACCTTTAAGTCTTTTATACTAATTTATGTTAGTCAGAGAATAAATTTTCTAATTTGCCTGCATCATACCCCAAGACTATTTCATCACCTACTATCAACGTTGGAATGATTGTGTTTTGTGATTTATCTACCATGCGCTTTCGATGTTGGGGATCTTCTTCTACATTATATTCAACATAGTCAATCCTTTGCTCGGAAAGAAACTCTTTCACACGTTGGCAGTAACTTCATCCATATGCTGTGTATAATTCTACCTTGGACAGTTTCATCATCACCTTTTTGTACTTAGTTTACGCATCATGAGCTATTTTACTCTCGAAAACAGTAACAGCAGTCAAAAAAGCTGCAGTGCTTATACTGACTGCAGCTTTTTTTAATATTAGGCAGGATATGTCGGGGAAGCTTCCTGGTTTTTCTTTTCTGCAATTTGTAAACGCAATACCCTTGCCACTGTCTTATAGACGCTAAAGGTAATAATACTATTGGCAGCAGCTTTAATCAAATTGAAAGGAATAATGGTGGGAAGCAGCATTGCCAACACTACCTCACGCGGCGCTCCTAAAAAACGGACAGTAAATATTAAATTCAAGGGAATCATGGCCAAAGTCATTGCCAATGAACCTAAAATTAAACTTAGTACAGCGCTCTTGCGTGTTTTAATTTTATGATAAATACCACCTGCCACTAATACAAAAGATCCTGTAGCAAAAATGTGCATCACTGCTCCAATCCAGGTACTGCTTGCTGAAACTGTCATAGCCTGAATTATGGAAACTATTATTGTTAATACCAAACCACTTACAGGTCCAAAAAGAAAGGTACCAATTAAAATAGGAACATCTGCCATATCATACTCAAGAAAAGGTGCGGCCGGAAAAATGGGAAAACGAACTAAGTACATTAATAAAATAGAAACTGATGCCAGCATTGCCATGGTAACCATTTTTTTTACATCCATCTTCATACAGTATTGCCTCCTTGGCTTTATTTTTTGATGCTTTGGAAGCAAAAAAGTGCCCCCTTCGGGGGCACTACGAATAACTACACAGCAAAAAAGGCTGCCAGTATCCGCTTCTCCCATCCGGACTATACCGTCGGCACCGGAATCTAACCGGCTCAGCGCTAGCGCTCGCGGGCTTGTCGGCTCTTAGGCCGCTTACCGCCGGTGGGGAATTGCACCCCGCCCCGAAGCATCATTAATATTATATAATCAGTTTTTTTCCGCTGTCAAGAGTATAATTTAAATTAACGGCGAGCATATTTTGCTGCCTGCAGGCCGGCAATTCTCGCACTAATAACAGCCTCCGTAAAAAAAAGATCTGTCGCAGTGGCATTACCATGTAAACCTGCCGTTATTTCTCCGGCGGCATAAAGGCCTGCTATAATTTTTTCACGACCAATTACTTTATAATCTTCTGTAACTGCAATTCCCCCGGGTGTAATAGCTACTAAGCCAAGTACAGCAACTTGGTACGGAGGCTGAAGCCCAGAAAAATTTTCTTCCAGTGCTGAAAGCGGTAAATGAAGCACAGCAGCCAGTTCCTGACGCTCGGAAAAAGATTCCATTCTTATTTGCTGCTTCAAAGGGTGATTTTTGCCCGTCACCACAAATAAAGTTTCGCCGTTATTTGCTAACAGCTCTTCAATATCACCCTCATTGTTGATTATTTCCCCCTCAGCGGAAACTAGCAGTGTATTTTCTAAAGTAAAACTGCCAACACTCTCTCCACTGCTAACTACAATAGGCTGCAGTATTATTTTTTCTAAATCAGCAGTTTGTGCCCCAACCATCTGTGCAAGCTTCAAGCCAATTCCCATATATCCTCCGCTGTTTCTTGTCCGCACACTCGAAACACCGGCATAGGCAGAAAGCATTTCTTTGTTGGAAGCATAACCGCCATCGGCCAAAATCACGGCACGAGTCCGAATTTCCTCTTCTATTCCTTCCTCATTGCGTATTGTTAAACCAACAATATCTTCTCCTGCAGTTATTAAATTTATTGGCAGGCAGTTTACTTTTTCCGTTACTAAAGCAGGAAGCACAGCTTCTGTCTGCTCCAGTATTTTAAAGTAAGCATTTTCCCCTGCCGGCCAATGCATGCCGATATTTTCCCCGCTAAGTTCGGAAAACTTTTGCCCTGTTAGTTCTTCCAACCACTGTAAAGAATCTGCTGATGCCAAACTCAGGGCTAAAAGTTGAGCATAATTTCCTTTTTCTTTGCCGCGCCGGTAAAGATGCAAAGCCATTGTTTCCGGCAGATATTTAAGCTCCTTTTTCTCTTGATAATGTGTATCAGCAGCCCAAAAAACAGTAGGATAAGGTAATTCTTTGACAGTTTCATCAGTACTTAAATTAATATATAGAACCTGTACACCCTCTTGCGCTGCTGCTATGGCAGCCAGATTCCCTGTAAGCCCACTTCCCACAACAACTACATCCACACTTTGCGGCAGGTTTTGCCTCGGTGGTGCTTCATTAAGCATAGAATAACGGCTTAAAAAAAATATTGTCACCACTAATAATATTAGTGTAGTAAATTTATATTTTTTTTTCTGCTCAGGATGGCGAATCATCTTTGCACCGCCTAGACCTCGTTGTCTTCAGCAACTACTCTTGCCAAGCTGACTACACGATCACCATCATCCAAACGAATTAGTGTTACGCCTTGGGTGTGCCGTCCTTGTTGTGAAATATCGGCTACATCCTGGCGGATTACAATACCGCCGGCGGTGATAATCATTACTTCATCACCCGGGTGTACAGTTTTAGCACCGATTAGTGGCCCGTTCTTTTCTAAAACACGAATTGTATAGATCCCCTTACCTCCGCGGTTTTGCAGGCGATACTCAGAGAGGGGTGTACGTTTGCCAAAACCATTCTCTGTAACCACCAACAACTCGCTTTCTCTTTCCAGCTGAGGGTCTACTATACCGACACCAATTACTTGGTCATCTTCACCCAGTGTAATGCCCCTTACTCCATAAGCGTTGCGCCCCATGGCACGAACATCACTTTCTGCAAAGCGTATGGAGTAACCTTGCATAGTTGTTAAAATAATCTCGTGCTGGCCTTCTGTTAACCGCACATCTATAAGTTCATCATTTTCACGCAGTGAAATAGCAATAAGGCCACCTTTACGGTTAGTAGAGAATTCTTCTAGAGCTGTTTTTTTCACTGTACCCTGTCTTGTTGCCATAAACAAATACTGCCCGTCGGAAACGTCGCGTACCGGAATAACTGCCGTTACCTGCTCACCCGGTTCAACTGCCAGCAAATTAATAATAGCAGTACCACGAGATTGACGACTAGCCTCGGGAATTTCATAAACTTTTACGCGATACATTTTACCGCGATTGGTAAAACAGCATAAATAGGCATGGGTAGAAGCCACAAAAACATGTTCGACAAAATCATCGTCCCTTGTCTGCATGGCCGTAACGCCGCGCCCACCACGGCGCTGCGTTCTATAAGTGGTTACCGGTAGACGCTTAATATAACCTCTGTGTGTTAAAGTAACCACCATATCTTCTTCCGCGATTAAATCTTCAACTTCTAAATCTTCTTCTTGATCCACAATTTTGGTGCGTCGGTCATCACCAAATTTATCGCGAATTACAAGTTGTTCATCTTTAATAATCTGATACACCAGTCGTTCATTGGAGAGAATTTCCTTATAATAGGCTATCTTTTTAATTAACTCCAGGTATTCTTCCTCCAGTTTTTCCCTCTCCAAACCGGTTAATTTCTGCAAACGCATATCTAAAATAGCTTTGGCCTGAATTTCAGAAAGATTAAAGGATTCCATTAATCTTTGCTGCGCTAAGTTAACGGTTTGTGAGGTACGAATAATTTTAATTATGGCATCCAGATTCTGCAGGGCAATGCGTAAACCCTCAAGAATATGAGCACGCTCCTCAGCTTTGCGCAATTCATAGCGGGTACGCCTTATGACAACATCTTTCTGATGTTCCAGGTAATAAGTCAGTAATTGGCGCAAACTGAGTATTTTAGGCCTATCATTCACTAAAGCAAGCATAATAATGCCGAAGGTTTGCTGCATTTGACTATATTTAAATAATTGATTCAGCACCACCTGTGCATGAATATCTCTTTTTAATTCAATGACAATGCGCAGACCGTTGCGATCCGATTCATCCCGTAAGTCTGTAATACCTTCTATTCTTTTCTCACGTACTAACTCGGCAATTTTTTCAATTGTTTTTGCTTTATTAACCTGGTAAGGAAGCTCCGTTACAACAATACGCTGTTTGCCATTTTGCATCCGTTCCACTTGCGTCAAAGCTCTGATTTTAATAATGCCGCGTCCCGTGCGGTAGGCTTTACGTATTCCTTCACGGCCCATAATAATCCCTCCTGTGGGAAAATCCGGGCCCTTAATGAGTCTAAACAACTCTCTATCTTCACAGTGAGGATGGTCAATTAAGTAAATAAGTGCATCAATTACTTCCCTTAGATTATGAGGAGGAATATTTGTAGCCATGCCGACAGCAATTCCCGAAGACCCATTGACGAGCAAATTAGGGAAACGTGCAGGAAGTACCACTGGTTCCTGCAAAGAATCATCAAAATTAGGGCGGAAATCAATGGTTTCTTTTTGAATATCAGCCAGCATTTGTGAAGTAATTTTAGCCATCCTGGCTTCCGTATAACGCATTGCTGCAGCAGGGTCACCATCAACGGAGCCAAAATTGCCATGACCATCTATTAAAGGATAACGGCTGGAAAATTCCTGCGCTAAACGTACCATAGCATCATAAACCGCCGAATCACCATGCGGGTGATATTTCCCTAAAACTTCCCCCACAATACGTGCCGATTTTCTATAAGGTTTATCAGGCGTCATACCCAGCTCATACATAGAATAAAGAATTCGCCGGTGAACAGGCTTTAAACCATCGCGTACGTCAGGTAAAGCCCGGCTAACAATAACACTCATGGCATAATCTATAAATGATCCCTTAACTTCCTCATGAATAGCAATGGGTAAAATTTTTCCATGTGTAAATTCCACGCTCTTTCGCCTCCTAAATATCTAAATTGCGTACTTGTTTGGCATATTTTTCAATAAAATCACGGCGTGGTTCCACTTTATCACCCATGAGGATGGTAAACATCTCATCAGCACTCATGGCGTCTTCCATGGTCACCTGTAAAAGAGTTCTTTTTTCCGGATCCATAGTTGTGGACCAAAGTTGTTCGGGGTTCATCTCCCCTAAACCCTTATACCTCTGTAAGGTGGTACCTTCCCGTCCAATTTCCTGCAATAATCTTTCTAGCTGGTCGTCTGTATAAACATAGTACTCTTTCTGTCTTTTACTTATTTTATACAGAGGCGGCTGAGCGATATAAATGTAACCTGCCTGGATTAAAGGCTGCATATAGCGGAAAAAGAATGTTAATAACAAAGTTCTAATATGGGCACCATCTACATCGGCATCTGTCATAATAATTATCTTATGATAGCGAGCCCGGGAAACATCTAAATCAGTAGCCACACCGGCACCTAAAGCAGTAATAATGGTGCGTATTTCTTCATTAGCTAAAATTCTATCCAAGCGCGCCTTTTCCACGTTAATAATTTTCCCGCGTAACGGTAATATAGCCTGAAAACGGCGATCTCTGCCCTGTTTTGCTGAACCACCGGCAGAATCCCCTTCCACCAGGTATAGTTCACTCATTGCCGGATCACGGCTGGAGCAGTCTGCCAGTTTTCCTGGCAGCGAAGAAATTTCCAGTGCATTTTTGCGCCGAGCAAGTTCGCGCGCTTTTCTGGCTGCCTCCCTTGCCCTGGCGGCGTTGATAGATTTTTCTATTAATCGTTTAGCAATGGAGGGGTTTTCTTCAAAAAATGTTCCCAGTTCTTCATAGAGAAAAGAATCAACCCGCCCCCGCATTTCCGTATTACCTAATTTTGTTTTTGTTTGTCCCTCAAATTGTGGTTCCAGTAATTTAACATTAATAACTGCCGTTAAGCCCTCACGAATATCTTCGCCACTAATATTGCTTTCATTATCTTTGAGTAAATTATTTTTGCGGGCATAATCATTAAACAGGCGTGTCAAGGCCATTTTAAAGCCAACCTCATGTGTTCCGCCTTCATGTGTGCGAATATTATTAGCAAAAGAAAAAATCAGTTCATTATAGCCGGAATGAAATTGCAAAGCAACTTCCAAATCACTTACATCTTCCTGCTTTTGCTCCAAATAGATAACCTTTTTATGCAATGTATCTTTATTTTTATTGAGATATTCAACAAAAGATTTAATCCCGCCGCTGTATTTATACACTTCTTTTTGTTTTTCTTCCGTGCGGCGGTCTTCTAAAGTTATATTAATACCTTTATTTAAAAAAGCTAACTCACGCAATCGCTGCGCTAAAATATCAAATTGGTAGTTCAGTGTTTCAAATATTTGACTATCAGCCTTAAAAGATACTATAGTTCCTGTTTTTTTAGTTTTTCCCACTACATGCAGCGGTTTAACTGTTTTACCGCGCTCAAAACGAATTTCGTAAATATTACCATCTCGCATCACTCGTACTTCTAACCATTCAGATAAAGCATTAACAACAGAAACACCTACACCGTGTAAGCCACCGGAAACTTTATAACCTTCACCGCCAAATTTACCTCCGGCGTGAAGTACAGTCAAAACAACTTCTACGGCTGGTTTTTTTAATGTTTTTTGTTCGGCTACAGGAATGCCCCGTCCGTCATCTTGTACAGTGATAATTTGCCCAGGTTCAATTGTGACAGTAATATTTTCACAAAAACCAGCTAAAGCCTCATCAATGCTATTATCAACTACTTCAAAAACTAAATGGTGCAGGCCGCGTGAACCTGTGGAACCAATATACATACCCGGCCGTTTTCTGACGGCTTCTAAGCCTTCTAGCACCTGAATTTGATCTGCATCATAGTGATTACCATTTTGCTCTACCACCATTGAACCTCCTGTCACACAACCCTATTTGTCAAAAATATTGTTCTGAAAACGTTTATTTAAAGTACCTGAAGCAATTGGTGAAAAAATAATTTTATCTTTAGTAACTATAAAAGATTTTATTTCTTCAGCATTGGAATAGGCACTTTGTGGGGTTGATTGCAAAAATTCTTTATTACATTGTTTTTCTTTAATACTCATATTAAAAATACCAATTATATCTTCTGCTGCAACTATTTTCGCACCACCTATATGTAAATACAAAGCAAATCCTCCCTTAATTACAATTCCTTTACCTGTTATCTTACCCATTATCTTCTTTTTTACAGCAAAGGCAATATCTTCCCGCTGCCGTTTCTATTAATGGTAAACCGCATTGCTTACAACTAGGCTTACCTGAAGCAAGTAACCACTTTATTCTTCTCTTTTGAGAAATAAATAAGGATTTCATGCTCCGTGCTAAATCTGGAGGTAAATCTAGCCCGGTAAACGAGTTGTTGATATTCAATAAATCCTGTTCGGCTAAAGCAAATTTGCGCCAGCCCATTTCTTCCTGCTTCTCCGGTGAAGCCTGGGTAGTTTGTTGTATTTTTCCTACCTGAAAATAAATATCTTTTATTATCCTTGTTTTGGCTGCACGTTTAAGTTTGGCTAAAATTTGTTTTTTCTGCAGCACTAAATGTTGTGCCCATACTGAATCGGATACACGTACAAAAAGTATGCCATTGGTAAATGATAGCGCCTCTGTTTTTTGGGCAATAATTTCACCAACAACTTCAGCCCACGCATCTACCACCAGCTGCCCTTTTATTCTTTTCGCTGTGGGCAAAGCAGCAAGTGTTTTATGGAGTATTCTACCTATGGGGATCAATATATTTCACCTCTCCCCTCTGCACCATAAAAATTTTGCCGGCTTTTTTAAAAGCATTCATTCCCTCTGCAGTTGTACCTGTAATTAGAGTTTGCACTTTTCCCTCTATATTCTCTATTACAAAATGGCGTCTTCTCTCATCTAGTTCAGAAAACACATCATCAAGCAATAAAATGGGAAATTCGCCGCACTCACTTTTAATCAATTCAATTTCTGCCATTTTTAGTGCTAAAATGAGTGTACGCTGTTGTCCCTGAGAGGCATATAGCCGTGCATTTTTATTATTAAGTGTAAAATTAATATCATCACGGTGGGGACCTATTAATGTCTGACCCACTCTGCATTCTTTTTTCTCATTTTCCCTCAGTGCCTGCAATAATGCTTGCTCAATCATATCGGTCTTTGGCAGTATTTCTTTAGCTATATTTGTCTGGTAATTGACAGCCAAACTTTCTTCCCTGCCGGTTAACTTTCTGTGGGATAACCTTGCCAGCAAGCCCAAACGGTGCAGGACAAACTGTCTTTTAGCTATTAACTTGGCACCTTCCCTAGCCAGCTGTATATTCCAACTGGCCAATTCTGCAGATGCAATAATTTTTTCCCGATATGTTTTTAGCAACTGATTCCGCTGCCGTAAAATGTGTTGGTAACGGCTAAGGCTATAAGCATAAAGCGGAGAAATGCGGCAAATAATTTCGTCAAGATACTTCCTCCTGGTCTGGGGAGAACCTTTTACCACAGTAAGATCTTCAGGAGTAAAAAGCACAACATGAAGCCTACCGCTAAAAGCAGATTTTTTTACTTCTAAACCATTGCTGAAGTACTGTTTTTTTCTCTGTTCTAATTGGTAAGTTACATACAATTTTTCTGACTGACGATTATGTAAGATACGCGCACCTGCAGCACAGGATTCTTTTCCCCACAGGACCAACTCTTCTTCACTTTTAGTACGAAAAGAGCGCCCAGTGGCAACAAAAAAAAGTGATTCTAAAAGATTTGTTTTGCCTTGAGCATTTGCACCAACGAAAATATTTAAATTCGGGTCTAGATCTAATTCTAAATAATGATAGTTTCGAAAGTTGCGTAGAAATAGTGTTTCAACACGCAAAATTCTGCTCCTTTTCTTCTTTGCTTATTTTAAATTTTTATTGGTAAAACCAGATATAAATAATTGGGTGATAAGGGATCTTTAACAATACATGGCTTATTGGGTCCTGTTATTTCCAGTACAAA
>JAAZJT010000112.1 GCA_012800215.1 Bacillota bacterium
CGCAGATTTGGTGTAAAATAGTATTCACAAGAGATCCCTCCTTTGGTGTGTAGATTGTGGTAATTCTATTTTACCAAAAGGATGATCTCTTGTTTATTTTTATCCTACAACAATTTTACACTATGTTGGGATTAAGTGCATCTCTTGCATTCACAGGTTTAAAACATATATAATAGGAAAAAAAAGCTTGTGGACAGGCATTTATAAGAATCAAGCAATGGGAGGCAAGAAGGTGGCTGATTATATTCCAAGCGTAATTGAACCCAAATGGCAGAAATTTTGGGAAGAAAATAACTTTTACCGGACTAATGAGAAAAGTAAGAAAAAATTCTATGTCTTAGAAATGTTTCCATATCCCTCCGGGCGCTTACATATGGGACATATGCGTGTTTACTCCATTGGTGATGTCCTGGCTCGTTTTTTGCGGATGCGCGGCTTTAGTGTACTGCACCCTATGGGTTGGGATGCTTTTGGCTTGCCGGCCGAAAATGCTGCCATCAAAAACCAGGTTCATCCGGCCGAATGGACTTATGAAAATATTGAAGCTATGAAAAAACAGCAGAAAGCACTGGGTATTAGTTATGATTGGGAGCGGGAAGTTACTACCTGTGCCCCGGATTATTATAAATGGACACAGTGGCTCTTTTTATTATTCTATAAACGCGGTTTGGCTTATAAAAAGAAAGCTGCTGTCAATTGGTGCCCTAACTGCAATACAGTTTTAGCCAATGAGCAGGTTGAAGAAGGTGGGTGCTGGCGCTGCGGCACAGAAGTAACAAGCAGAGATTTAGAACAATGGTTCTTACGCATTACCGATTATGCCGAACGTCTCCTTGATGATTTATCACTGCTTTCCGGCTGGCCGGAACGGGTGCGCATCATGCAGGAGAATTGGATTGGCAAAAGTGAAGGTGCAGAAGTCCTTTTCCCTGTTAAAAACAAAGATGAGAAAATAACTGTCTTTACTACCAGACCCGATACATTATATGGTGTAACATATCTTGTGCTGGCGGCAGAACATCCGCTGGTGGCGGAACTAACTAACGGGACAAAATATGAAGCAGAAGTAAAAGCTTTTGTAGAAAAAACACGCAAATTAAATGATATTGCCCGTACCTCTACTGAAATGGAAAAAGAAGGCGTCTTTACCGGTGCCTATTGCATCAATCCGGTTAACGGTGAAGAGGTGCCAATTTTGGTGGGTAATTATGTGCTAATGGGCTATGGTTCAGGTGCTGTAATGGGAGTGCCCGCCCATGATCAACGCGATTTTGAATTTGCGCGTAAGTATAATTTACCTGTCCGTGTGGTGATTACACCGGCAGATCAAGAACTGCAGGCAGATTCTTTAACAGAAGCTTATGTAGATGAAGGCATATTAATAAATTCAGCCCAGTTTAATGGTTATTCCAGCAGTGCTGCCAAAAATGAAATTACTGCATACCTAGAAAAGCATAACTGGGGCAAACCGAAAATTACTTACCGCCTGCGTGACTGGCTAATTTCCCGGCAGCGCTACTGGGGTGCGCCGATTCCTATACTTTACTGCGACCACTGTGGGACAGTCCCTGTGCCGGAGGAACAGCTGCCGGTAATGCTACCGGAAGATATAGCGCTTAAAGAGGGAGGACAATCGCCACTAAAAGAACATCAGGGCTTTTTACTGACAACTTGCCCCAGCTGCGGCGGCAGAGCACGCAGAGAAACAGATACCATGGATACATTTTTCTGCTCTTCCTGGTATTATTTCCGCTATACCGATGCCCATAATGACCAATTGCCCTTTGCCAGAGAAAAAGCTGATGCTTGGGTCCCGGTAGATCAATATATTGGTGGCATTGAGCATGCCATTTTGCACCTTTTGTATTCCCGCTTTTTTACAAAAGTTTTATACGATGCTGGCTATACATCAGCGGTGGAGCCATTCAAAAGGCTACTGGCACAGGGTATGGTGAATAAAGATGGGGCAAAAATGTCTAAGTCCAAAGGTAATGTCGTTAGCCCGGACGAAATTATAGAAAAGTACGGAGCGGATACGGGACGCTTGTTTATTTTATTTGCTGCTCCGCCGGAAAAGGATTTAGATTGGAGCGACCGCGGTGTTGAAGGTTGTTATCGCTTCTTAAAACGTGTGTGGCGGCTTGTTGATCGCTATGCCGACCTGTTGAGGCTTCCAGGTGAGCAGACAAAGGCAGATAAAGCCGATCAAAAACTTCGCCATGTAGTACACACTACTTTAAAAAAGGTAACAGAAGATATTGAAGAGCGCTTTAATTTTAATACGGCAATTTCTGCAATCATGGAAGCTGTGAATGCTATTTACGGTTATATGCATGAAAAGGAAGATGCCGTTAATAAAGAAATTATGGCTGAAGCTTTAGAAATACTGGTACTTATTTTGGCTCCCTTTGCTCCACATCTGGGAGAAGAACTGTGGCAGCGTCTAGGCCATAGCGAAAGTGTCCACTTGCAATCTTGGCCTAAGTTTGACGAGGCGGCCCTGCAGGTGAATGAAGTGGAAATTGTTATCCAGATAAATGGTAAAGTGCGGGGGCGCATGACAATTTCTGCTGATACAGATGCGCAGGCAATGGAGCAGTTAGCCCTGTCGGACGAGAAAATAACATCACTTGTGGCAGATAAGCAAATTGTTAGGGTTATTACGGTGCCGAATAAACTTATTAATATCGTCGTACGCTGACATTTCCCGGGAAATAATGTCAAAAAAAGTAAGCCTACTGGCAGGAAAAAGGTGGTTTGGCAGCGAAAATTAGTAAAACCACTTTTTGCCAGGAGGCTTTTTTATTATGCTGCAGATGTCAAGACGTGAGCAGCTAGGGGCTATTATCTTGGCTGTGCTGCTAATAATTGGTTTGATAATACGTTATTTTTTGCTGCCCCGGCCAACGGCAGTGGAAATATTGCCACCAGAGGAGTCGAAGGCTGTAGAAGAGCAAGATAGTAGAGAAATAATTGTTCATGTGGCCGGGGCTGTTAAGAAGCCTGGTGTTTATACATTACCGGAGGGTGCCCGGGTATTTATGGCTCTGGAGGCAGCAGGAGGGGTGCTGGCAGATGCTGATAAACATGCCCTCAATCTTGCTGAGCCTTTATTTGACGGGCGCCGCATTATAGTACCCTATCAGGGGGAAGAGGGAGAAAAAACTGCCGGTGAAAGTGGTAAAGTAAATGTTAATACAGCTACGGCAGCTGAGTTTGAGCAGCTACCTGGTATTGGACCGGCGAAAGCGGCAGCTATTATTTCTTATCGTGAGGAAAATGGTCCTTTTCAATCAGTTGATGATTTAACCCGTGTGCCGGGTATAGGTCCCGGTACCTTGGCTACAATGAAAGATTATCTGACATTGTATTAATTTTTTTTCTGCTGGAGGACAGGTAGAAGTTTTTTCAACAGTTCAATGGGCGCAGGGATTTCAATACGAAGAAACTGTAAAATCGCCAGTGCAGATGCAAACAGCCATAAAACCAGAAACACAGCAAGTTCCCGCCACCATTTATTTTTAATCAGGCGCGGCATTTCAAATGCAGCTATGGCTAGTAAGGCTAAAACCAGTAAAATTAACAGGGCTTGCCACCTCCGACTGGTTAACGTTGAGGCCGGGCAGGATGCGCCTGCAGACCTGTGCGCCGAATATTTGAAGTAACTACTATATCAACTTTGAGCTTGCTAAATTCTTCTGCCCAGCGGTCTTCTAGGGAGCTAAAAGTTTCCGGATCATGACGCCTTAAAATAGTGCCAAAGCCAACCAGGTCTACTTTAAGTTTTTGCATTTTATGCAGTGCTTTTTCCATTTCCTGCTTTATGGCACCTGCTTTGGCGCTGTTAATTTTTTTTATCATCTCCGGCGTGGCAATTTCTGTCCTGCCGGTTTGTGAGCGGATATCGCCTTCTGTGATTACTTCCACGGAAAAGGAAATCTGCTCATTTTTTATGTGCGGCTTAATTTTTGTTTGTACACGTGCTATGAATAAAGAAATAGTTTCACCTGGCTTTTCAGGGTTTTCAACTGCCAGCAAAGTATGGCTGGTTCGACCCAGAAACCAGAGAAAACCACGTGTTTCATGGCTATCCAAGAACCCAGCCAGTTTGTCATTTTGAAATGCTGCCAGTCCGGCCAGAGTCAATATTTCCTGCGCTTTTTTACTGCCGCCACCGCCACTGCTGTCACTACTGCCGCTGCTGCTGTCTCCGTTCTCTTCGCCTCCTGAACTTTCTCCCTGACTGTCCGGCTTTTGTTCATTTTTTAATTCGGGAATTTCTTCTTCTAAGGGGGGGCTTTTGACCATGAGGGCAGTATAGGCATCCTGACCCGGTGTAACCATTTTTTGTATAAACTCGTAGGCCTTAAGTGGTTCGCTTTTCGGTGAGTACCGGGCAAGTTCAATCATACCAATCATTTCTTCTGTGATGGCTACTTCCAGACGTTCGCTAGTTGTCATCACCGTTTGAGCAAAGCCTTTAGTTATCAGCAGATTAGTACTAAATCGGGCCTGTGGGTGTTTGGAGATAAAATCTAAAATATGCAGCAAACCATGTTTTGCCATTTCCTCGCCAATAAGAATTACTTCAGCGTGTGAGAGGAATAAGCGCCTTGATAAATTTAAAGCAGCCTGTTCTATTGCCAGGTTTAAAGTAGCTCCAACGGCAGAAAAAAGCTGTGTTGGCTCACCCCCGCCGCCGGTGGTTTCTCCTCCTGCGATATCTGCAGGAAGGGAGATGGCCAAAGTAACAAGATAAGGTGCCCTGCGCCCCGGCAGGTAGTCAATGGCAATGGTGCGTACAAGCGCTAAATCTTCTATTGCAATGTGATCCCAGCAGCCTGTGATTAAAGTACTGAAACAAAGGAGAAGCAGTAAAAGCATGCTAATTTGCTTTTTCATTACGGCGCCTCCGCGGTTTATTTTTATCAAATTTTTCTTTTAGCCAGGTGACTATTAAAAGGAAAAGGGGGATGCCTAAATATTGGAGCAGTGGTGCTAGTCTTGGGTTGCTTACGGCTGTTTCCAGTTCACCAATATTTTCAAACATGGAAAAAGACCAGATAATGGCTACAGTTCCCAGGGGTAAAACTACCGGGCGTATTTCTTTTAAGCCGGTTATTTGCGCCAGCCCTAAACAGGCGCAGTATAAATAATAAGAAGCTTTAATAAAGACTCCGGCTACCCAGACCACCATGACCAGCACTTCAAAACGTGATAGTATCTGCCCCACATTAATGGCGCGTACAAATGTCAGGATGGGGAAGCGAGTTATTTGCAGTAAGAATGGACCAAAGATTGCCAGGACAGCTATAATACCAGTAGCTAAAAGACCCTGAGCAAAAAGTGTGGCTATGGTACCGGCAGCAAATGCCTGTCTGGGACGCGTCAAAAAAGGGATAATAACTGCCAGAGTTATGCTATCTGCAGCCCATACTTCCGGAATAAATGATACTTTTATAATGGAGAGAAGACTGTTGGTGAACATTGGTTGTATCCTAGTTAAATCCCAATTGTTGAGGGAAAGCGAAAGAATAAAAAATAACGAACTGATAACTAAAATGATAATAAATTCATTCATACGAGCTAGAACTTCTAATCCGGCTAAAACAGCCCAGGCGGCAAGAAAAATCAGACTGATGGAAAAAACGGAAAGTGGAGTGTTGGGCATAAAAGAAGTGGTCATGAAGTCGCCAAATTCGCGGATGACTATGGCTACTATTCTCAGAAAAGTCCAGGCATAAATAAGCCCGACTATTTTCCCCGGCCATTTACCCAATAATGTCTGAGTGTACTCATAAATGTTCTGCCCCGGATGTTTACTGCCTAACCAACAAACTATATAAAGGGTAACTAAACCCCATAGTGTTCCCATTAGTACAGCCAGCCAGGCATCCTGTTTTAATTGTTGTACTGTAATAGCTGGCACCAGCAAAATGGATGTAGCAATTAAGGCCATTATTAAAAGCAGACTGCTTTGCCGGGGTGATATTTTACCTTTTTCCAGCATTATTTTCCTCCATTTTTTCATGACTTAATTCCCTTTTATCAGGGGGTACTTGGCGTTTACCAACATTGGTAGCCTGCCGCTGCTGCTGCTGCAGATTAAGCATATCCGGTCGTCTGCGTGACATCCACAGTGGCGGTCGGATAATCGATTTGAACATATCGCGGATTGTACCGTGTACTAATGGTGCTAAATAAGGTACACCAAAGGACTGCAGTCCGGCCAGGTGGATGAGGATGATAATCAGACCGAAAATAACACCATAAAGGCCCATAACGGAGCCTAAAATAATTAAAGGAAAGCGTAAAATGCGCAAGGCAATGGAGGCATTAAAGGCAGGAATGGCAAAAGTAGAGATTGCTGTGGCAGACACAATAATTACCATACCGGGGGAAACAAGCCCGGCGCGAATGGCAGCATCGCCAATTACTAAGCCGCCTACAATACTTACTGCCTGGCCGACTGTTTTAGGCAGGCGGACGCCGGCTTCACGCAGTACTTCGAAAGTGCCTTCCATAAGTAAGGCCTCCGCGACTGCGGGGAAGGGGATTCCCTCCCTGGCTGCTGCAATATTTAATAGCAGAGAAGTGGGCAGCATCTCTTGGTGAAAGCTGATTACCGCCACATAAGTGGCAGGTAAGATTAAGGCAACATTTAAAACAAACAGGCGCAGCACCCGGAGGAAGAGTGCCACAAAAGGCCTTTCATAATAATCCTCAGAAGCTTGAATAAACTGGAAAAAGCTGGTAGGAATGATAAGCATAAAAGGCGTATTATCAGTCATGACCAGGATGCGCCCTTCCAGAATGGCGGCAGCAGCCTTATCTACACGCTCAGTATGCTCTATTTGCGGGAAAAAGGAAAAAGGAGCATCTTCAATAAATTCTTCAATATAACCGGATTCCAAGATGGCATCCGTATCGATGGCAGCAATGCGCCGCCTTAATTCCTCTAATACGTCTTTGTTAACGATATCATTGATATAGACTAAATTAATATCGGTGGCTGTGCGCCTGCCGGCTTTCATGGTTTCAAAACGCAAATTTTCATGTTTAATACGCCGCCGCAGTAGTGAAGTATTAATGCGCATTGTTTCTGTAAAGCCTTCACGGGGGCCGCGGACAGCGGCTTCCGTTTCCGGTTCAGCAACTGTGCGTTTTTCCCACATTCTTGTCCCGCAGATAATAATCTGTTGTTCATTATCGATAATAACTGCTGTATCGCCAGAAAGAACCCTTTTTAAAGCTTGTGTTAAATTTGGTGCCAGGGAGAGTTCACTCATGGAGGTAATATGTTTTTGTAAAAGTTCTAAGGCATTTTCCGGAGTAAGTTTTTCTGTATACTGATTGACAATAGTGTTTGAAAGGATGGGCTGTAAAATATTATCATTAACCATTTTTTTATCAACCAGCCCGTCTATAAATAATAAAGCCAGTTTTACGTTATCATTGCTGCTGTTAAATTCCCGGATTACCACATCATTACTTTCCCCAAGCCTTTTTTTAATTAAAGCCAGACGCTCACTAAGAATTGGTGAATCGTCATTTTCCGGTTTTTTCTCAGCAGCCGGCTTGTTTTTAGCCGGCACTGACTTTTTACCTAATAAATTTAGTTTTTTGAGAAAGGAAAAAGCACTAGTCATTTATATCGCCCCGTTATCTAAGGTAGTGTCATTTTAGAATATCTGTTAAAGCAGTTATTTTTATGCAACATTATTCTTCAGATTCATTTTGCGGCAGGAAATATATTTAATTGGCAAGAATATACAGAATGGGGGTGTCACCATGAAAAGAATTATGGTAATCATGAGTGCAGCAGTGACATTAGCCTTGTTTTTCTGGGCTTTATCAGGTATATATATTGACTGGCTCTGGTTTAGACAACTGGGCTTTGCCGGTACATATCTTACCTTTCTCACTTCGACCTGGCTAGTAAGATTTGTTAGCTGGTTAATTTTTGCTCTTTTTCTTTACCTGAATCTGCAGCGTACACAAAAAGCTCTGCTGGAAATGCCAAATTTGATACTCCGGCATGTATTGATGAATACACGTTTTGGCAATTTGCTGACACCTAAGCGTTTACGAGCTTTTTATTTACTGCTGTCAGGCATAGTAACTTCTATTATGGCAGTTGTTTCTGGCAGTGAGTGGATCACAGTACGTCTGCTGAAAGCAGGCAGCTCTACGGGAGTAAGCGATCCTATTTTTGGCCGTGATCTTGCATTTTATTTTTTTAGCTTACCCTTTCTGGAACTGCTCTATCAATATTTATTAGTAATGTTTGTTGTGACCATAGTTATTTGTGGTGCTCTTTATTTATTGGTAAGTCCACCACAGCAGCTAGGCATGCGTACAATTTTGCCTAAAGTGGGCACATCTCATCTCTCATTATTATTGGCGGGCACACTGATGGTAGTAGCCCTTGGTTACCGCCTGCAGATGTATAATTTACTTTACTCAAGCCGCGGCATAATTTTTGGTGCTGGATATACTGATATCCGCGTATTATTACCGGCCTACTGGTTGCTGCTTATCATCACGGTGCTAGTAGCGCTGGCTTTACTTGTAAATTTTAAAATAAAGAATGCACGTTTAATTACGAGCGGCTTGACTGCTGTAATTGTTATTTCCGTTCTCGTTAGCTATGTGCTGCCGCCTGCAGTACAGAAATTTATTGTGGAGCCGAATGAATTTGTACGTGAAGAGCCCTATTTACAGCATAGTCTGGACTATACGCAAAAGGCGTACGGTTTGGATCAATTACGACTGCGTCAATTTCCACTTGCAGCAACTTTAAGTTATGATGAACTATTAGCGAATGAAGGAACAATAGAAAACATTCGCCTCTGGGATTGGCGCCCTCTGACACTGACATATAATCAACTTCAGGGATTACGCGATTATTATACTTTTAATGATGTGGATACAGACCGTTATAAGGTAAATGGGAAACAGGTGCAGCTGATGTTATCTGCGCGGGAGCTGCTGTCTACAAAACTGGCTTCGCCCACTTGGGTTAATATGCGCTTATTTTATACTCACGGGTATGGCGTTGTGGCAAACAAAGTTAATGCTGTATCAAAACAGCGTTTACCGGAGTTTTTACTGCGAGATTTTCCTGTGCAGGGAGGGGACGAACTGCAGGTAGAGGTGCCACAAATTTATTATGGTGAATTAACAGACCATTATATTTTTACTGGTACGAGAACTGACGAGTTTGATTATCCTCTGGGCGAAACAAATGCCATCACGCGCTATGGAGGAGAAGGCGGCCTGCCTGTGGGAGGTTTCTTAAGGCGCCTCCTGCTGGCTTTGCGATTTTCTGATTACAGGATTCTTTTTTCCAGTGAAATTACAGCCACAAGCCGCATTCATTTTAATCGTGCCATTGTCTCTCGTGTACAGAAAATAATGCCCTATCTCAGATACGACAATGATCCTTATTTAGTAATTGATGACGGCCGCTTGTATTGGCTGCTTGATGCTTATACTGTCAGTAGTCGTTTCCCCTATGCCGAGCCTTATAATGACATAAATTATATCCGTAATTCAGTTAAAGTTACTGTGGATGCTTATAACGGCACGGTACGCTTTTATGTGTTTCAGCCTGATGAACCGCTCACTGCCGCTTATATGAAGATTTTTCCTGATCTTTTTGTATCAGCAGAGGAGATGCCGGCCGGTTTAAAGGAGCATGTACGTTACCCGGAATTTTTATTTACTATCCAGTCACAAATTTTTGCCACTTACCATATGGAAGATACAAAAGTTTTTTATAATAAGGAGGACCGCTGGCAGATACCTCAGGAAAAGTATGGGGAAGAGATTATTTCCCTGCAACCTTATTACACAATTTTAAATTTACCTGGCGAGACGCAACCGGAATTTGTTTTAATTTTGCCTTATACAATGTATAATCGTAACAATATGGTGGCTTGGCTTGCCGGCCGCTGTGACGGTGAGCATTATGGTCAGTTAGTCTGCTATCAGTTTCCTAAAGGCGAGCTGCTCTACGGACCGGCTCAGATTGAAGCCCGTATCGACCAGGATACCAGTATTTCGCAGCAATTGGCACTATGGAACCAGCAAGGCTCTCGCGTAGTACGGGGGAATTTACTGGTGCTGCCCGTTAACGGCACTATTCTTTATGTTGAACCATTATATCTGCAGGCAGAGCAAAGCCAGTTTCCTGAACTGGCCAGAGTTATTGTGGCCTATGGGGATAAAATAGTAATGGAAAATACACTGGCAGAGTCTTTGGCTGCCGTCTTTGGGCTGCGACCTGGTGAGGGTACAGAGTCTGCCGATTCAGAATCACCCGGTACTGATCCCATTGATTCCGCAGGAAAAAACTTGCAGGATTTAATTGAAGAAGCGGCAGCCCTATTTAATGAGGCACAGCAGGCACTAAGAAACGGTAATTGGTCTGAATACGGGAGTTTGCAGGAGGAATTAGGAGAGATATTACTAAATTTACAAAAACTTGGCCAGCAGCATTAAAATTAGTTTTTGGCCAAAAAATGTGAGGGGAAGAATGAAAAAAGTTATCATTTATACAGACGGTGCTTGTTCCGGCAACCCTGGTCCCGGTGGTTACGGGGCGGTGCTTCTTTACGGGGAGCATAAAAAAGAAATTTCCGGTGGTGAAAAAGTAACTACAAACCAACGCATGGAGCTGCAGGCGGCAATTATCGCCCTTCGGCAGCTTAAAGAACCCTGTCAGGTAAAATTACATAGTGACAGTGCTTATCTGATTAATGCCTTTAATCAGCGTTGGTTCGATAAATGGAAGCGTAATGGTTGGCAGAACAGCAAAAAAGAACCGGTACAAAACCGTGATCTATGGGAGGAGCTTTTAAAGCTGTCCGAGCAGCATCAGATTGAATGGATAAAAGTTAAAGGACATGCAGATGATGAGCTCAACAATCTCTGCGACCGGCTTGCCCGTGAAGCTATTCCTAAACACACCTAAAATTTTATAGCGATGGGAACTTTTAATGTCATAGGCCGTCTATAAAAAGCATAGAGGGGGTCTTTTAGATGACAAAAAAACAAATTCTGGCATTGCTGCTGGTAGTACTGGTGATCCTAGCCGGCTGTGCTGCCCGGAATAGCTCAGAAGTCGCAGATAATGCCGGTATTGGGAGCAGCCCAAAGGAGGCTTTCCCTCGTGAGGAAGGTCAGATGGCCGATGGCAGCGGGACGGGCGAAGCTGAGCAAAAACTGATTCGTACAGCCAGTCTCTCGCTGGATGTGGAAAAAATAGAGGAGTCCATAGAGGCCATTACCCTTGCTGTTAAACAGGCAGATGGCTTTGTGGCCGAATCCAGTTTGTATGATAATGTTGCCAAGAGAACGGCACGGCTTGTTTTACGCTTGCCGGCAGCACAGCTGGAAAAAGTACTGGCTGAAATTAAAACAATTGGCATTGTGCGGCACAGCAGTACAGGCAGCAATGATGTCACCTTGAACTATATTGATTTAGAGGCTAGAATCCGTAATCTTCAGCTTCAGGAAGAACGATTACTTGAGATATTAAAGCAGGCTGAAACAGTAGAAGATATTTTACGTGTAGAAGAGGAACTGGGACGCGTACGGGGAGAACTGGAAGCAAAAACAGCAGAATTTCGTTACCTCAAGGATCGCGTTGATTATGCCACAATTGAAATATCCCTGCAGGAAACAGTTACTGCCAGCAGCAGTATTACCGGTTCAGGGCTTAAAGGTGTTTGGCAGCGCAGCCGCAATGGCTTCGTTAAATCTATTAATGCCATGTTAACCGGAGCGGGTAATTTACTTGTTGCTCTGGTTAGTGCTCTGCCTTATTTATTTATTATTAGTTTAGCCGGAATTCCCCTTTATGTATTGATACGTAAAATCTTGGCAGCACGCAGTCGCTCCTGATTGTTTAGTAAAGGAGGAGTTGAAGGTGCCTCTCCTGCCCTTTCTTGCTGCAGCCTTTGCTGCAGGTATAGCTTTGGGCAATAAGCTTCAGTTTACTGTATGGATCATGGTCATGCTAGGTTCAGCAGCGCTGATTGCTACCATGTTTTTATCTGTAAAAAAGAAGTCCGCTGCGGTGGGACTTCTTCTTTTATTTATGAGTCTGGGTATGATGACTTATCAAGCGGCTTATAATGCTATCCATATACCATTAAAACCACTGCTGGAACAGCAGGGGTATTATTGTGGTTATATAAAAGAGGTACTGAAGCAGGGGGAGGATAATTCTCAATTTACTTTTTACATTGAAGAGTTTAGAGAGAAAGACGGAAAGTGTATCAATGTAGGGACAGAGGTGCTGGTTAGGGTTTATCAGCAGACAGCAGAGTTTGAGCCGTCGCCTGGATTGCGCCTTTCACTGTTGGGACGGCTTACTTTGCCAGCCGGGCAGCGTAATCCCGGCGGTTTTAATTACGCCAACTATCTGGCTGCTGCCAATATTGGTGCGCATATGACTGTAAACGGGTGGGATGTCTTAATCCTGCCTGGTTTTGGTGGCAGCCGTTTTCTTTCTCTGATGGCAAAAACAAGGTCAAGAGCAGTTCATATCTTTAAACATCACTTGCCTGCAGGGGAAGGTGGTTTGGCTGCAGGCATTCTGCTGGGTGAAAAGGATGAGCTAAGAGAAGAAACACTTACGGCTTATCAGCGCTTGGGTTTGGCGCATATCTTATCTGTGTCAGGTTTGCACGTTGGGTTTGTTGCTTCTTTTGCCACTTTCCTTTTTCAGCGGCTTTGCGGTACTCGCCGTTTCTTTTTATATTTGCTGCTGTCCGGTATTTTTATTTTGGCATATGTGTTTTTAACAGGTGCCAATCCGCCGGTTTGGCGAGCTGCCCTTTCCTGGTTTATTGCTTTAGCCGCCAGAAAGGGGGGAAGGGAAAGTTCAGGTTTGCAGGTCTTGTCAATAGTGACGCTGTTAATGTTATTTTGGCGTCCCCTGTGGTTGTTCAGCCTCTCTTTTCAACTCTCTTTCGCTGCAACTTTTGCTATTTTACTGTTAGCGCCTCGCCTGGAAGGTTATTTTTCCCGTTTACCTAAAAGTATTGGCAGCTCTTTAGCAGTGACGCTGGCAGCAATGGCAGGAGTACTGCCCTTACAGCTACAGCACTTTGGCTATCTGTCTTTATTTACCCTGCCGCTTAACTTGCTTTGTGTACCTTTAGTTGGTATAGTGGTTATAATTAGTTTACTAGGTATGCTTTGTGGGCTAATTTTTTTACCTTTGGCAGCACCTTTTCTGATCACAGCTTTACCTTTCCTTGCTTTTCTCGATAAAATTCCTTGTTTATGTGCTGCTTTGCCGCTGGGCACTTTTTATATACCAACCATTACGCCGCTTTGGCGGTGGTTTTATACATTTTTACTGATAATGATTGTTACATATCGTAAATGGCGTCCTGCGGGAGCCAAGCTTCTATTACTTTTGCTCTGTGCTGCCAATTTTGTTCTGCTGTTTTCTTTTTCTTGCCAGGGGCGGTTATCCATTACCTTCCTTGATGTTGGCCAAGGTTTAGCAGTTCATATACAAACTCCAGCCGGTCGTCATCTTTTTTTTGATGCTGGTGGCAGTTTTTCAGCTGTGGGAGAACAAATCATTTTGCCCTATTTGCGCCGGCACAGAGTTGATCAACTTGTCGCCCTGATTCTTTCCCATCCCCATCAGGACCATTATGGTGGAATGCCTGCCATTTTATCAACGCTGCCAACGGAAATTTTTATCTATAATGGACAGGTCGAGGAATCCTCCCTTTATCACGGTTTGCAGCAGTTATTGGCACAGAAACAGATACCAAGTTTTACTCTGCATGCCGGTTACAGCTTGCAATTAGATGGTATGCAGCTGCAAATTATTTCACCGGGTAGTGAGTTTTTCTATAATACAGGTGACGATGTAAATAATAATTCATTGGTAATGAAACTTACTTATAAAAACTTTTCCCTGCTCCTAATGGGAGATACAGAAAAGGCGGCAGTGGCACAACTTTTACAATTGCCACCAAAGCAGCTGCAGGCTAATGTGCTGCAGGTACCACATCACGGCAGCCGTGAAGCTCTGTCTGCTGCTCTGCTGGCGGCAGTTAGACCACAGGCAGCTGTGATCTCCGTAGGCAGCAGTAATGCTTTTGGTCATCCCCATGCAGATACTCTGGATTTACTTAAACAGCAGTATATAGATATTTTTCGTACAGATTATCACGGCGCAGTAACCATTGAGAGCGATGGGAAAGGGTGGCAGACAAAAACCTTCCTCCATCCCCTTTTTTAAAGAACATATTCGACGCTTTTTAATATAATCAACTCTGTTGGATATAATAGCTAAGGAATGAAACTCTAGGGGGGGACTTTATTTGTGCGCATTTTGATGTTTTCCTGGGAATACCCACCGCGTATTGTAGGAGGTTTAGCCCGTCACGTTTCAGAACTAAGTGCAGCTTTACATAAAAATGGTGTAGAGGTTGATGTGATTACCATTAATGAGAATGAAAATTCACCGGAAAAAGAGTTTGTTGGTGGGGTCAGAGTCTGGCGTGTACGTCCATACCATTTAGTACCAAGAGATTTTATTTCCGGTATTTTGCAATATAATATAGCAATGTTGGAAAAAGCTTTAGAACTTTTTTTAGACGGTGCAGACTATGATCTTATTCATGCGCATGATTGGTTGGTTGCTTATGCAGCCCGCGCTGTGAAACATGCTTTAAAAAGGCCGCTGGTGGCAACTATCCATGCCACAGAATATGGACGCAACCGAGGCCTGCATACAGAAGAACAACGTTACATCAGTGATGTGGAATGGTGGTTAACCTATGAGGCCTGGAAAGTTATTTGCTGCAGTTCCTATATGCATCATGAGCTGCAAAGGGTTTTCCACCTGCCTGACGATAAAATCGAGATAATTCCTAATGGTGTAGAACTGCACCAGTTTCAGCATATACCCAATGTTGCTGCCATCCGGGAACGTTTTGCTGCTGTTGATGAAAAGATAGTATTTTTTGTGGGACGCCTAGTACAGGAAAAAGGTTTACATATCTTATTACAAGCTGTTCCCCAGATTTTAGCAGCAGTTCCTAAAACTAAATTTATTATTGCCGGTAAGGGCCCGGCTTTGGAAACACTGCGTGGCCAGGCCCGTGAGCTGGGAGTAGAGCAGCGCTTGTACTTTACAGGTTATATTGATGATACCACTCGCAATGCTCTTTACCAGTCGGCTGTTGTGGCGGTTTTCCCCAGCCTTTATGAGCCTTTTGGTATTGTCGCTCTGGAGGCAATGGCTGCCAAGGTACCGGTTGTGGTGTCAGATACGGGCGGATTGTCAGATATTGTGGATCATGGTATAACAGGTTTAAAGTGTTATCCCGCCAATGTAGATTCACTGGCGGAACAAATCATTAAGCTACTACAGGATACGGCATATGCTCAACAATTAGCGGAAAATGCACTGCAAAAGGTAAAAAGCAATTATGCCTGGCAGGAAATTGCCAAGCATACACAAATCATCTATCGGCAAGTTCTAAATGAATGGCGTCAAAGTGACTGGGCAGCGCAGCAAATCAGAAAGCGAGAGCATAGTTATCGCAAGGAAGTTCACTAAATTGTTTTTTATCTTAAAAGGGTTTTACCATCATTATCTTAGACAAGGGAGGAAAAAAATGAAAGCAATCATCATGGCCGGCGGAGAAGGTTCGCGCCTGCGTCCCCTTACCTGTGATCGTCCCAAGCCTATGGTTCCACTCATCAACCGGCCGATGATGGAACATATTGTTGCTTTACTAAAGCGCCATAATCTTACAGAAATTGGCGTTACATTACAATACCTGCCTGAACAAATAAAAAATTATTTTGCTGACGGCCGGGAATTTGGGGTAAAAATGCGCTACTACATTGAAGATTTTCCCTTAGGAACGGCAGGCAGTGTAAAAAATGCAGCTGCTTTTTTAGATGAGACTTTTTTGGTCATCAGTGGCGATGCACTGACAGATTTTGATTTACAAAAGGCTATAGATTTTCACCGCCAGAAAGGCGGCCTGGCCACACTGGTTCTTACTTCTGTAGATAATCCACTTGAATATGGTGTTGTCATCACAGATACTGATCATAAAATAACACAATTTTTGGAAAAGCCGAGTTGGGGAGAAGTATTTAGTGACACAGTAAACACCGGCATTTATATATTGGAGCCGGAAGTACTTAAATTTATTCCTGACAATAGTAAATTTGATTTTTCTCAGGATCTTTTTCCTTTATTAATGGCAAAAGGCTACCCGCTTTTCGGGTATGTGGCCGACGGTTATTGGTGTGATATTGGTAACTTACAGCAGTATCATCAGGCTCATATAGATATACTGCAGGGTAAGGTAAAGATAGATTTACAGGCGCAAGAGATAGCTCCTGGCATTTTTGTGGAAGAAAATGCAGTAATTGCCGAGGATGCGCAAATAACAGGTCCGGTATTAATTGGCAGAGGTGCGCATATTAAGGGAAAAGCCAGAGTAGAAGACTATAGTGTAATCGGCCCCCAGACACAGGTAGATAGTTATGCTTCAGTTAAACGCAGTCTTTGCTGGCGTAATGTATATATTGCGCCGCAAGCGGAAATCCGCGGTGCTATTTTAGCTAACCGTGTTCAGGTCCTAAGGGGTGCTTCACTCTTTGAAGGAGCTGTGGTGGGTGATGATACTGAACTGGGAGAAAATTGTTCCCTTAAGCCCAATGTGAAAATTTGGCCTCATAAGCGTATAGAAAGCGGCAGTGCTGTAGCTGAGAGTATTATCTGGGGAGTAAAACCGGCAAAAAGACTTTTTGGTACTGATGGTATTAGCGGTACTGTTAATTTAGAAATTACGCCGGAATTGGTAGCCAAGCTTTCAGCAGCCTACGGTTCTTTAATGGGGGAAAAAAGTCAGGTTGCCGTGAGCAGTGATGATTGGAAGGCTTCGCGGATGCTGAAAGAAGCTGCCATGGCCGGACTGCTGTCAGCCGGGGTACAGGTTTATGATTTGGGGATTTCAGTAACTCCTATAA
>JAAZJT010000113.1 GCA_012800215.1 Bacillota bacterium
CGTTATCCATGTTTCTATGGGGCGGAAGGAGCGGGTGAGCATAATTCTGCCAGAGTGTGTTAATTCCTGTAAGGCAATGACGGAAACTAGAGAAGAATCTTTTAACATGGCAATAAATTCATTGCCCAGTGGAGGAATGCAGCGTTTAAATGCTTGCGGCAATATAATATATGCCATTGCCTGACCATAAGTCATTCCCAGCGAACGGGCGGCTTCCATTTGTCCGTGGTGAATAGACTGAATTCCTGCTCGAAAAATTTCGGAAACATAGGCGCCGCTGTTAATGCTTAAAGCAATGCTGCCGGAAATATGCGCAGGAATAGATTGCATGCCTAAAAGTTTTGGGAGCCCGTAGTGAACCAAAAATATTTGTACCAGTAGCGGCGTGCCACGGAAAAAATCCACATATGCTTTTGCCAGCCAACCCAAAAACTTAAAGCGGGAAATACGTAGAAGGCTAACAATTAAACCAATTACCGTGCCAACAGCTACTGCAAAGGATGTAAGTTGAATGGTCAGTTTCATGCCTTGTAACAGCAGTGGTAAATATTTAGTTACAACATCTACTTTAAAAACCATTTTTTCCCCCTTAAATAAAGAGATGGGCAATACAGATGTATTACCCACCAATGTACAACCGTTTCCTGTATCAATGGTAATGGGTAGTGAGTCCAGCTATTTTAAGCTGTCAAAATACCCAGTAATGGCAAAATCACCGGTGGTGCCGTTTTGTACACCTACTACTTTGCCTTGCAAATCATCTAGTTTGGTAATACCTGAACCTTTTTTAACAGCAATATACTGAGTTGATTCAAAATATTCGTCAGAGAAGGCTACGCTTTCCAGGCGTTCTTCTGTGATGGTCATGGCGGCAATAGCCATATCCGATGTTCCTCCTAAAAGTGAAGGAATGATGCCATCCCAGTTCGTATTCAGAAGATTAACCTCAAAACCCATTTCTGCGGCAATTGCCTGAATAAGATCTATATCAAAGCCCTCTGGTTCCCCTGCATCATTAATGTATTCAAAGGGTGCATAGGTCATATCAGAAGCAACATTATAGGTGACGCCTAAGCGGTTATCACTTTCCGGTACTGTGAAATCTGCACCATCACCAAAATACTTATTAAAAATCTTATCATAGATACCGTTTTCTTTGATTTTTGCCAGTCCCTGATTTACTAAATCATGTAAATCGTTGTCTTCTTTGCGCATGGCTATACCGAAGTATTCTTTTTCAAAACCATCATCACCGAAACATTCCAGGTTTGCTTCAGGATTATTTTTCATGTATTCTAAAACAACCGGAGAATCTGCTACTACGGCATCAATACTTCCATTTGCCAATTCAGTTAGAGCTGTAGGTATATCTTCATAGCGTCTAACAGGATCTTCCGTTTCACCACCATTACCACAACCAACAAGTCCAATTGTTAGCAATAATACCAATATTGGTATTATCATTTTTTTCATATTCTAACCCCCAATAATAAATTTAATTTTTTGTTGACATCTTTAATTCGCTAAAGTGACTAATATTCCTTCCTTAAGATAAAAACAAACAAATATTTTTTATTGAGTATGTCTATGAAAGAGACGAAACACCGTCTTTTTCTCCTATACTTATTTTTTATATGTATGCAATATTTATTAACAATAGCCCACTTGCGATAAAGAAAAAACTTTTTCCCTAGTGCAAATTCCCTTATCCCGCAGAAGTAAGCTCTGCTATTATACCGATTTTAACAATTTATTGTCAATAAAACAGACAATATGTAAATGCCAATAAATGTAAGGCAATTAAACTTGCAATCTGCAATTTGAACAAATCAGCTAAAAAGTTATTGACAACAAAAGATAACTATGATAAAATGCTGGTTTATTTGACAATATAGGGTTTGTATGTTAAAATTAATTATACGTTAACCTAGGAGGGCTGGCGAGTTGTTTAAAATAGGAGATAAAGTTGTGTACCCCATGCACGGCGCCGGTATTATCGAAGCAATTGAGGAGAAAGAAATCCTGGGTGCGCGTAAAAAGTATTATGTGATGAAGATTCCCATAGGTGACATGAAAGTAATGATTCCTTTAGATAATGTAGAACAGATTGGTTTACGGGAAATTATCGACGATGATGATGTAGAGCAAGTATTTTCTATCTTAAAGGCAAAACACAGTAAAATGTCAACCAACTGGAATCGCCGTTACCGCGCAAACATGGAAAAAATCAAAAGTGGAGACATTTTTCAGGTTGCTGAAGTTGTGCGCAACCTAATGTTTAGGGACAAAGAAAAAGGTCTCTCTACCGGTGAAAGAAAAATGTTAGACAGTGCAAAGCAGATTCTTATTTCTGAACTTGTTCTTGTCCAAGACACCAGTGAAGAAGATATTGATGAGATAATTAACCGCTTTTTTGCTGATGTGTCATAATTTCGGGCATCATAAGTAATTATGGTGTCCTTTTTGTAATTCATATTCTAGCAGTGATGGGAGAAAGCAAGACAAGTGAAAACAATAAGGCGTTTGCAAAAAAAATTTTAAAATTCCTATGAACATTATGATAACTTTCTTGTATTTGGTAAAAGCTATACGTTATAATATTAAGATAATAATATAAAAGTGAAAGGAGGTTAAGTATAGAAATGAAAAATATTATGCAGAAAATCATTCGCTTTGTGATTCTGATTATCGGCTTTACTATTGGCTACCAGTTAGTCAATTTTAGTTTTTTGGCTATTGCTACGTATGCCGGTGTAGAAGCAACGCCGGTAACTAATATAGGTGCTTCTATATTTGGCGGAGCTGTTTTTGCACTTATTTCATATATTATTAGTCCATGGTTAGGTAATCTGGCAACTACGTTTAACAGCTGGGTAGAAACGGCACTAAAATCCATTCCTACGCAGGATATTGCCGTCAGTGTAGCCGGGCTTGTATTGGGATTATTAATCGGCTATTTGCTAAGCCTGGCATTATATCGTATTCCCTTTGTCGGTAATTACCTATCCGTTATTGTTACTTTATTTACAGGCTATTTTGGCATGAGCCTGATGTTGAACCGTAAAGAAGAAATGACTTTTTTAACAAATCTATTTACACGTCAGGTGCGTTCTGATAAGAGTAATTTCCGTAATGCTAAAATCCTTGATACCAGTGTGATTATAGATGGTCGAATTATTGACATAGCCAGTACAGGTTTTATTGAAGGTACTATTATTGTGCCCGGCTTTGTCTTAGCAGAATTACAACATATTGCTGATTCATCAGATACTTTAAAGCGAAATCGTGGTCGGCGTGGTTTGGACATTCTTAATAAGATTCAAAAAGAATTACATGTGCCTGTGCAGGTTATAGAACAGGATTTCGATGATATTCCTGATGTAGATAGCAAATTAATCAAACTGGCGAAAAACATGAAGGGTAAAATCATTACTAATGACTATAATCTAAATAAAGTCTGTGAACTGCAAGGCGTTCCGGTCCTAAATATTAATGAACTTGCCAATTCAGTTAAGCCGGTTGTACTTCCAGGCGAAGAAATGGTAGCGCAGATTGTAAAAGATGGCAAAGAAGTGGGGCAAGGTGTCGCTTACCTTGATGATGGTACAATGATTGTTGTGGAAGGCGGCCGACGCTTTATTGGTAACACCATTGACGTAGTGGTTACCAGTGTCTTACAGACTGCAGCCGGACGCATGATTTTCGCCAAGCCGAAAATGGCAGAAAAAATGTCAGGAGCAAGATAATGAGTGTTGCTGTCATTATAGCTGCAGCCGGTCAGGGACGACGTATGAAAAGTGCGGTGAATAAACAATATCTGCACTTACATGGACGGCCCATTATTGCTCATACTTTGTCCGCCTGCATTGCAGCAGCTTGTTTTACACAAATTATTGTGGTAGTTGCTCCCGGCGAAGAAGAAATTTTTCGCCGGGAGGTTGTTTTTCCCTGGTTTCCTACATATAAATTTTTTCTTGTCAGTGGAGGAAAAGAAAGACAGGACTCAGTACAAAACGGCTTAGCAGTATTAGCGGATAATATTGAATATGTATGCATTCATGACGGGGCGCGTCCCCTGGCAGAAGCAGCACTATTCAGGCACTGCCTTGCTGCAGCACAAGCGGAAGGGGGGGCCATTGCGGCAGTCCCTGTAAAGGATACAATTAAAATAGCAGATCCGCATGGCCAGGTGCTTGAAACTCCGCCGCGCCATAAACTATGGGCAGTACAAACCCCACAAATTTTTCGGCGTGATTGGCTGGAGTTGGCCTATCAGCGTGCTTACCAGGAAGGAATTCAAGCTACGGATGATGCTGCTTTGTTGGAAGCTGCCGGCTATCCTGTACATATAGTTACTGCGGATTATGAAAATATTAAAATAACTACCCCTGAGGACTTATTGCTGGCAGAGGCCATTGTAAGGAGGCGGCAAGATGAGGATCGGCATAGGTTATGATGTGCATAGTCTTGTGGAGGGTCGTTTGCTAATTCTAGGTGGTGTCACAGTTCCTTTTGAACAAGGTTTGCTGGGTCATTCAGATGCTGATGTGCTGACACATGCCATTATGGATGCCATGCTGGGAGCTTTGGCTCTTGGGGATTTAGGCAAATATTTCCCAGACAATAATCCTGCTTACAAAGATATTTCCAGCTTAAAATTATTAGCAGATGTCGCACAACTCTGCCGGCAAAAGGGTTATAAAGTGGCTAATGTTGATGCTGTGATTATTGCCCAGCAGCCTAAACTGGCTCCCTATATAACACAGATGCGTGAGAATATTGCACAAGCCATTGGCGTGGCAGTCGACAGCATCGGCGTTAAAGCCACCACCACCGAAGGGCTGGGTTTTTGCGGCACCGGTCAGGGCATGGCAGCCCAAGCCGTTGCCCTTTTAGTGAAAATACCGTGACAGGGGACGGTTCCCTGTCACATTCTTAGGCTTATAGAACCAGTGCTGGCTATTTATGGGCTGTGAAAAATCCCGCCTGATCTGCGATAAAATGAAAAAATGTGACAAGGGACACGTTCCTTTTCTTGTCACATTTTTTGTTTGTAGAAAATATCTTTGTGTCTTGTGTATCATTAGATGTGACAGAGAACCGTCCCCTGTCACGGGTGAATTTGATCGAGGTCGGCAAGCCAGACAGTGGCTTCGCTGTCGCTAGGGGCGCACCAGCCGCCGCGGGGTGAGAGGGAAATATCGGTAAATATCTGCGGTCCGTTAGGTAAGGCCGAGCGTTTAAACTGGCTGGTGGCAAAGAAACGTTTCAGAAAAACGGAAAGCCAATGTTTTATTTCATCCAGCGTATATTTGTCGCGCCAGGCATGATAAGCAAGAAAGGCCACTTTGCTGGGGCGAAAACCATAGCGTGTAATATAATAAAGGTTAAAATCCTGCAGTTCATAAGGACCGACAAAATCTTCCGTACGCTGGGCAGGCTGGTTGCTGTGATCTTTGCCGGGAATTAATTCAGGGCTGATTTCCGTATTAATAATATCGTCTAAAACTGCTTTTGTGTTTTCGTCAAAGTGTTGAGCCTGCCAGTAAAGCAGATGGCGTATAAGCGTTTTGGGCACTCCTGCATTGACGTTATAATGAGACATTTGGTCGCCTACGCCATAAGTAGTCCAGCCCAGCGCCAATTCGCTTAAATCTCCTGTTCCCAAGACCAGGCCTTGGTGCAGATTTGCTAAGCGAAAAAGAATAGAAGTGCGCTGACCGGCCTGTACATTTTCAAAAGTAGTATCATAGTCCTGCCTACCGCTGGCGGTAGGGTGCCTAATATCGGACAGCATTTGCAGGCTGCTTGCCTTAATATCAATTTCTTCTCCATAAATTCCAAGGGCCTGGATTAAACGCCAGGCATTTTTTTTGGTGCGGCTGGAGGTGGCAAATCCCGGCAAGGTATAAGCACGAATCTTATTCCGGGAAAGACCAAGTTTATCCATCGCCTGTACAGCCACTAGTAATGCCAGGGTGGAATCCAGGCCGCCTGACACACCAATAATAATATTTTTTAATTTTGTGAACTGTATCCTTTTAATGAGGCTGTATACTTGTATGTTAAATGTTTCGGCGCAAATATGTTTCAGCTCTTCTGTTTTATGTGGCAGAAAAGGATAAGGATTATACTGACGTGTTAAAGTCAGTTTATTTTTGGGAAGGCTTACTTTACAAGTAATGGTTCGGAAATTTAGTTTATTAGTATGCAAAGATTTATTTTCTGCAAAATTTTGCTGGTGCAGGCGTTCTTGTACTAAGCTTTCCAAATCAATTTCTGTACAAATTAAACGAGGATTGACAGTAAAACGCTCTGTTTCGGCCAGTAGTTTGCCATTTTCATAAATTAATGCATGTCCGTCCCAGGCTGCATCTGTGGTGGATTCACCATGTCCGGCGGAAGTGTAGAGGCAGGCAGCAAGGCAGCGCGCTGATTGAGCAGAAAGTAAAGCCTGGCGAGAGCTTGCTTTACTGAGAGTCACGCTGGAAGCTGATGGATTAAGAATCACTGTGGCACCGGCCAAAGCTGCATAGGCGGAAGAAGGAACGGGAAGGCCGAAATTATCACCAATTTCCACCGCAAAGTTAAAATGAGGTATATTTTGTACTTGAAATAAAAGGTCTGAACCAAAAGGGATTTCTTGCTGTCCAGCATAAGTAATTGTTGGGGTAGTGGCAGTATGAGCAGGGCTAAATTGCCTTGCTTCAGAAGAACCCTGCCGCTTGTCAAAATATGTTTTGGGCACAATGCCTAAGATCTTCCCGCAGTGTAAAATAAGGGCACAGTTATAAAGGCTGGGAGCAATCATGATGGGTGCGCCAACCACAATGATGGTATCTAGATTGCTTGTTTCCTGCAGGAGTCTTCTCAATTCCTTTTCTGTGCTTATCAGTAAAGCTTGCTGCCAAAATAAATCTTCATTACTGCAAGCGGAAATACACAGCTCGGGAAATAACAGTAACGCAGCATGCTCTGAGGCAGCCTGCTTTGCTAACTGCAGTATCTGTGTCACATTAAAAGCTGGGTCAGCGACGCTGACCTGAGGTACGGCAGCTGCTACTTTAACAAAGCCGTGCCTGTAAAGGTTTAAAAAAATATGCACAATCTGCCCCCCTGTCGGCTTTGGTCCAATTTTATCCTTTTTATTATATCACAATTAACAATAACCATGGTAATTTGTTGTTTCTGCAATTTTTAGGTGGTATAATAGGGAAAGGTTTGTACTAGGAGGGTTTAATGGTGGAAAGAGTAAAAGTACGTTTTGCCCCCAGCCCAACGGGGCCTTTACATATTGGCGGTGCCCGTTCAGCGCTGTTTAATTGGCTTTTTGCCAGACATCATGGCGGTACCATGGTGGTACGGATTGAAGACACTGATCTTGACCGTTCAACACGAGAATATGAAGAGCTCATTCTTGATTCTTTGCGTTGGCTTGGTATTGATTGGGATGAAGGTGTAGGAGTCGGTGGACCAAACGGTCCTTACCGCCAACAAGAGCGGCTTACGCTTTATCAGCCGTTCACAGAGCGTTTACTCGCTACGGGACAGGCTTATGAATGTTTTTGCACTGAGGAAGAGCTGGAGGCCGAGCGGCAAAACCTGATTGCTCAAGGCAAGACTCCCCGATACTTAGGACGCTGCCGCAACTTGTCACTGCAGGAGAAGGAGGCAATGCGTGCTCAGGGCAGGAAACCTGCTATTCGTTTTCGTGTGCCTCAAGGGAAGCTGTTGGTTGTTGATGATTTAGTGCGCGGTCGCGTGGAATTTGAAAGTGATGATATCGGTGATTTTATTATTGTAAAATCTGATGGATTTCCCACCTATAATTATGCTGTGGTAATTGATGATGCCTTAATGGAAATTACTCATATTCTGCGAGGTGAGGAGCACCTTTCCAATACGCCGCGCCAGCTGCTAATTTATGAGGCTTTAGGTTTTAAGGTGCCGCAGTTTGCTCATATTTCTCTGATTTTAGGTGAAGATCGTTCTAAGATGAGTAAGCGGCATGGTGCCACCTCAGTGGTGCAGTACCGCGAGCACGGTTATTTACCGCATGCATTGGTAAATTTTTTGGCACTTTTAGGCTGGTCACCCGAAGGGGAGGAAGAAATTTACACAAAAGAAGAATTGATCCGTCTTTTTTCGTTGGAGCGTGTATCTAAAAGCCCAGCTGTATTTAATCTGGAAAAACTAAAATGGATGAATGCCCATTATATAAAAAAAGTTTCGGCGGCTGAACTCACTAAGCTTTGTTTGCCACAACTGCAGCGGGCAGGTCTTATTGGAACAGAATTAACTGGCGAGCAAATGTCTTGGTTAGAACAAGTGGTGGCTGCAGTACAGGAAAAATTAGAATATTTAGCTCAGGTGCCAGACTTTGTGAAAGTCTTTTTTGGCGAAACAGTAGAATTGGATGAAAAAGATACGGCAGCACAGCAAGCTTTAGCTTTAGAAACATCGCCGGCTGTTTTACAGGCTTTTTTAACCAAAACGCGGGAAGTCTCTGCCTGGGATGTGCCGCAAGTTCGTCAAATATTAAAAGAAATTGGTAAGGAAGTAGGAGTAAAGGGCAAGGCCCTTTATATGACTGTAAGGGTTGCCGTTTCCGGCCAATCCCACGGTCCCGATTTAAATTCCCTTTTAGCACTGCTGGGGCCGGCAGTGGTGGCCAAAAGGTTAAGCTATACTCTTGAAAACATTCTTGCTCATTGACACAAATTGCAGGTATTTTTATAATATACAATAAAAGAATATTTTATGGGTAATGAAGGGGAAGAGTAAGGTTGAATAAAGCCGCCAGAGAGAAGCTTCCGTGGCTGTAAGAAGCTTTCGGTTATAGCAACCTGAAGTGCGCTCCGGAGCTGATTTGCTGAAAAATAAGTAGGCAAATACGGGTACAGCCGTTAAACTGATTAAGTGGGGCAATAGCCCAAACAGGGTGGAACCGCGGGTAAACCGTCTCTGATGGAGATGGTTTATTTTTTTACAGGCTTATTTAATGTTCATAAGGGAGAGGATGACAGCATGCTGCACCTGAAAAATGATGTAAAGGCTATATTTGAAAGAGATCCTGCAGCGAAAAGTTTTTTGGAAGTTATTTTATGTTATCCGGGACTGCATGCGTTATGGTTTCATCGCCTTGCCCACCGGCTGCATAAATGGGGTTTTGTTTTGCTTCCCAGGCTAATTTCGCAATTAAGCCGCTTTCTGACCGGTATTGAGATTCATCCCGGTGCTAAAATTGGAGCGGGATTTTTTATCGATCATGGGATGGGTGTTGTAATTGGTGAAACTACAGAAATCGGCGATAATGTTACTATTTATCAAGGTGTAACTTTGGGGGGGACTGGTAAAGAAAAGGGTAAACGTCACCCTACAATTGGCAATAATGTTGTGATAGGGACAGGGGCAAAAGTATTGGGTCCTATAAATATAGGTGATAATGTTAAAATTGGCGCCGGTTCAGTTGTTTTGCGTAATGTTCCTGCAAATACTACTGTAGTTGGTGTGCCGGGACGGGTTGTAGTTTATGAGGGCGAGCGAGTGCCCTCCATAGATTTACATCATGAAAAACTGCCTGACCCTGTGGCGGAAATGATGCAGCGTTTACAAAGTCAGATAGATGATTTGCGCTATCAGCAGGAAAAATGTTTAAAGGAGGGAGAAAATTGACGATTCGCGTCTTTAATACTAAAACTCACAAAAAAGAAGACTTTATCCCTGTTAACGGCAACAAAGTCGGCATCTATGCCTGTGGCCCGACAGTTTATGATTATTTCCATATTGGCAATGCCCGTATCTTCATTGTTTTTGATGTTATTCGCCGTTATCTGAGCTGGCGCGGCTATGACGTTACTTTTGTGCAAAATTTTACTGATATTGATGATAAAATGATCAATAGGGCACATGAATTGGGCATTACAGTGGAAGAACTGGCAGAACGCAATATCGCTGCCTATTTTGAGGATGCTGAGGCTCTTGGTATTAAACCGGCAGATGTACATCCACGGGCTACTGAACATATTTCGGAGATTATTGAACTGATTAATCAATTAGTAGAGAAGGGCTTAGCTTATAATATTGGAGGAGATGTTTATTTTAACACAGCGGCCTTTCCCAATTATGGTGAATTATCACGACAACCTCTGGAGGATTTACTTGCCGGAGCTCGTGTAGATATTGACGAACGTAAAAGGCATCCCTTGGATTTTGCTTTATGGAAAAAACAAAAGCCAGGTGAGCCGGCGTGGGAGAGTCCCTGGGGGAAGGGAAGGCCCGGTTGGCATATTGAGTGTTCTGCCATGTCCATGAAATATTTGGGTGAGACATTCGATATTCACGCCGGTGGGCCTGATCTTATTTTTCCGCATCATGAAAATGAAAAAGCACAAAGTGAAGGAGCTACAGGCAAGCCATTTGCCAAGTACTGGCTTCATGCCGGATATTTAAATATCAATAAGCAAAAGATGTCTAAATCACTAGGCAATTATATGACTGTACGCGATTTACGCACCACTTTTGACCCTGCTGCAATCCGCTTTTTTATGCTATCTGCCCATTACCGTAATCCCATCAATTACACGGTGGAGCTGCTGCAGCAAGCAGCGAGCGGGTTGGAGCGATTAAATAATGTAGTTTATAATTTACGTGACATATTAAATAAACTGCCGGAACAGGAAGAGTTCACAGAAGAAACCACAGCCAGGCTGAAGGCATTAGATGAATTTCGGGAGCGTTTTATTGCTGCTATGGATGATGATTTTAACACAGCTGACGCACTGGCAGTGCTTTTTGAATTGGCACGTGAAACGAATGCTTACCTAAACCGGCCGGAACCGGTCAAAATAGTGGTGGAAAAAACGCTGGCTTTTTTTATGGAGATGGGTGAAATATTAGGCTTTTTTGCCGATCAAGATAATGAAGATAATTTAAGTGCTAAAGTAAATGAAATGATTGCACGCCGCCAGGCTGCACGCAAGGCAAAGGATTGGCAAACAGCTGATGCTATCCGTGATCAGCTGCAGGAGATGGGGATTATGCTTGAGGATACACCACTAGGCGTGCGTTGGCGGAAAAAATGACAGAAAAAAACTGGCCGCCTTTATTATTAGCCTATATTGGTGATGCTGTTTATGAGCTTTATGTACGTCAAAAAATTTGTAAGCTGCAGCTGTTGCCGGTGCGACAATTGCATAAGAAAGTAATACAATATGTACGTGCCGAAGGCCAGGATGAAGCTTTGCGCTTAATTGAGCCATTTTTGACACCGGAGGAAGCGAGAATAGTACGCCATGGCCGCAACACAAAAAACAGAGTGCCTAGAAATGCACAGATGTCGGCTTATCGACGTGCCACAGGTTTTGAGACACTTTTGGGTTGGCTATATTTAACTAACCAGACAAGACGCCTGGAGGAAATACTTGCTTTAATTAAAGTAGGGGAGGAAGAGAAAAAATGAAGGTTACCTTATTAGCTCACACACCGGAGCCGGAAAAAATTGTGGCCGCTGCGGCCAGGCTGTGTTATTCACCTGATGGTGTTGATACACTTCTGGAGAATTTAACAGAGGAAAAGACAGTTAGTTTTTTGGACAAGTTGGTGGAAATGGGGCACTTGTCTCCCATTGAACATGTTACCTTTACTTTTGCTGTGGAAGGTGTTAGCCGCGCTTTATCGCATCAGATGGTTCGCCACCGCATTGGCTCTTACTCACAAAAGTCACAGCGTTATGTTAGTGAGGATGCCTTTGAATACATTATTCCACCCTCAATTGCTGAGAATAAAGAAGCCAGAGAAATTTTTACAGAGCAGATGGAAAAAATTCGTGTTGCTTATCAAAACCTGCGCCAAATTGTGCATCAGGAAGACGCACGTTATGTTTTGCCCAATGCCTGTGAAACTAAATTTGTTTTTACCATGAATGCACGCAGTTTGCACAATTTCTTTAAATTGCGCTGCTGTAACCGTGCACAATGGGAAATTCGTGCTTTAGCAGAAGCTGTTTATAAAGAAGTAAAAAAAGTAGCTCCTACGCTTTTTGCATCAGCAGGGCCTGCTTGCGTAAGTGAAGGGTCTTGCCCGGAAGGCAAAATGACTTGTGGTCAAATAGCACAGGTGCGGGAAAAATATCGTCAATTGTGAGGTATTCCATGGAAGGAAAAAGAATGCTGACGGGACGGCGTCCAGTACTCGAAGCTCTTAGGGCCGGAACAAATATAGAACGCATTTTTGTGCAAAAAGGTTCCCATGGTGAGGCCATAACGGAAATTCTAAGTGCTGCGCAGGAAAAGGCAATTCCTGTAGAATATTGCGAAAAAAGTTTTTTTATTAAAAATGCCGGCAGAGGCAACCATCAAGGTGTAATGGCAGTAACACCTCCTTTTGCGTATGCCCCCTTTGAAGAACTGCTTACAGGGCGTGCCGGTGAAGCGCCGTTCTTAGTTATTCTTGATCATCTTCAGGATCCCCACAATTTAGGAGCCCTGGTGCGTACTGCTTATGCGGCAGGTTGTCACGGCCTGGTAATTACCCAGCGCCGTGCAGCACAGATGACAGAGGCGGCTATTCGTACCGCCGCCGGTGCTGCAGAATATTTGCCCATAGCCAGAGTAGTCAATGTGGCACGTTGTATAGAAGCATGTAAAAAGGCTGGTTTATGGATTTATGGTGCCGATATGCATGGAGAAAGCTTGTATACTGCAGGTGATTATAAAGGCCCGGTGGCTTTGGTGATTGGCAGTGAGGGAGCCGGATTAAGCCGAATAGTAAAAGAAAAATGTGATTTTCTTGTGCGTTTACCTATGCAGGGTGCTGTGGCTTCACTAAATGCCTCAGTTGCAGGTGCCTTGTTAATTTATGAAGTATACAGGCAGCGTGCCGGCTTTAACAATTAAATAAGGTGTTTGTCTGGGGCCGACTGCTTAGGCAGCCAAAAGCCCTTGACGCTTTCCATAGCCTTACGTTATAATATCTTTGTAGGTTTTTCTCGGTATGTTTCCAGGTTACGGGGTATCTTCAATCGTGGAGGCGATATAGTTGAGTGTAACGGCGCAGGAAGTCCGTGGTCTGGCTAATGCCTATAATAAATACGACGTGCAAACAGATGAAGAAGTAGCTATGCAGGCAAAAGAAGGCTGTGAAATAGCACTAGAATACTTGATTAATAAATATAAAAATTTTGTCAAGGCCAAAGCTAGGTCTTATTTTCTCATTGGCGCTGATCGAGAAGATATCATTCAAGAAGGTATGATTGGGCTTTATAAAGCTATTCGTGACTTTAAAGAGGACAAACTTTCTTCTTTCAGAGCTTTTGCAGAACTATGTATTACACGTCAAATTATTACAGCCATTAAAACAGCAACACGACAAAAACATATACCTTTAAATTCCTATATATCTCTTAATAAACCCATTTATGATGAAGATTCGGATAGAACTTTGCTGGATATTCTGTCTGGGGCGAAAATTACAGACCCTGAAGAATTAATGATTAACAGAGAAGAGTATAATAATATTGAGATTAAAATGGGTGAAATTCTTAGTGATTTGGAATGGAAGGTTTTAATGTATTACCTCGAAGGTAAATCTTATCAAGAGATTGCGATAGAGTTAAATCGTCATGTTAAGTCTATAGATAATGCCTTACAGCGTGTTAAAAGGAAATTAGAACGGTATCTTGAAGTTCGTGAGTACTAAATGTAACAAACGCATGGATAAACGGAGGGCATTCCCTCCGTTTTATCTGCATATGCTTTCCTTTGAGGCTAATTTTTGGTTATAAGATGCCGGTTGACATGGTTATGCTGGTGTTGTATAATCAAGAGGCTGGAATTGGGAAGAACGTGCGGGTGTAGCTCAATGGTAGAGCTCCAGCTTCCCAAGCTGGCTACGTGGGTTCGATTCCCATCACCCGCTCCAAGGTGAGAAATGTCGCGGGGTGGAGCAGCTGGCAGCTCGTCGGGCTCATAACCCGGAGGTCGCAGGTTCAAATCCTGTCCCCGCAACCAACTTAAATAATTCGCTCACGTAGCTCAGTAGGTAGAGCACATCCTTGGTAAGGATGAGGCCACCGGTTCAATCCCGGTCGTGAGCTCCATAATGGCGGCGTAGCTCAGGTGGTAGAGCAGGCGGTTCATACCCGCCGCGTCAGGGGTTCAAATCCCTTCGCCGCCACCAATTGTACATAACTATTCTTGGACATGCCTGAGGGCTTGGCCAAGTATATTTTTTTACCTATTTAGACTGGTAGAATCTACAAGTTTAGGAGGTTATAGTATGGCAAAGCAAAAGTTTGAAAGGACTAAGCCCCACGTTAATATTGGTACCATTGGCCACGTTGACCACGGTAAAACCAC